>JBKJPM010000275.1:0-4807 GCA_046595175.1 Gemmatimonadaceae bacterium | reverse complement strand
ATGAAGACGCAAGTCCTCATGCTCAACCCCAGCGACTGTCCCGGAATCGTGTATCTGCTTCCGACGCCAAAGTCTCCGCATGGCGTGGACGTGGATCCAAGCGGCGAGTACATCGTTGGCGGCGGAAAGCTCGCGACCGTAATCCCGGTGCATTCCTTCACGCGATTCCAGAAGGCAATCGCGGACAAGCAGTTTGACGGCGAGATGCAGGGCATTCCCGTTCTGAAATACAGCGCTACGATAGCGGGCGAGGTAAAGAATCCGGGACTTGGACCTTTGCACACTGAGTTCGACGGGAAGGGCTATGCGTACACGTCCATGTTCATCTCCTCGGAGATCGTGAAGTGGAAGCTCGGCACCTGGCAGGTGGTAGATCGCATTCCTACCTACTACTCGATTGGACACCTGATGATTCCCGGCGGCGATTCGCGCAAGCCGTGGGGCAAGTACATGCTCGCGATGAATAAGATCACCAAAGACCGGTATCTCCCGACCGGCCCGGTGCTCGCACAGTCGGCGCAGCTGATCGACATCAGCGGCGACAAAATGAAGCTGCTCCTGGATTTTCCGACTATCGGAGAGCCGCACTATGCGCAGGCAGTTCCGGCGGAGCTTCTAAAAGGGGGCTCGGCGAAACTATATAACCTCGCGGCCAGCAGCCACCCCGAGGTATCACGTAACGAGACTGAAGCCGGTATCCGTCGTGTAGGCAACGTGGTTCACATCAAAATGACCGCCACGCGAAGTCACTTTTCACCGGACAACATCGAAGGCGTGCACGTTGGCGACACCGTGCTCTTTCACGTCACGAACATCGAGCAAGACTGGGACGTCATGCACGGGTTTGCGGTGTTTGGTGCTGCAAACGGCGAGCTGCTCATCGGGCCCGGCGAAACACGCACCTTGAAGTGGGTCGCACAGAGCGCGGGAATTTATCCATTCTACTGCACTGACTTTTGTTCGGCTTTGCATCAGGAAATGCAGGGATATGTTCGTGTGTCTGCTGCGGGTTCGAATGTAGCGTTGAAGGCGAATACGAGTCCGCGGTCGGCGAGTCAGGCGGCCCGGCTCGGTGAAGCTGCAAGACCCGCCACGAAATCGGCGGGACTTCAGTGACAAAAAGGGAGTCAATGGTCTCTCCCAACGGAGAGGCCACTGACGCGCTGCCGCGCGTGTCGAGAATTCTCACGGCCGCTGCGGCGCTGCTGCTAGGTGCGATGTACCTGTTACCGCTCTGGTACATCAAGCTGCTTGCTCCTCAGTATCCGGAAGGCATCGGCATGTACATCCGGCTGAACACACTAAGGGGTGAGACGGAGTTTGATCTCACCCGGATCAACACGCTTAACCACTATGTTGGCATGAAGCCCATAGCCGCCGAATCAATTCCGGAGTTGCGATACATGCCGTGGATTGTCGGCGCGCTGGTTATCAGTGGACTTCTCGTCGCAATTGTGTCAAATCGAAAGCTGCTCATAGGATGGGTGGCCTCATTTGCCGCGATCGGCGTCGCCGGAATGATTGACTTCTACAGGTGGGAGTACGACTACGGTCATAATCTCGCAGCGGACGCAATCATCAAGATTCCGGGGATGACCTACCAGCCGCCCGTGATTGGCATCAAGCACCTGCTCAATTTTACCGCTCAGTCCTGGCCGGCTTCGGGGGCATTTGCAGCCGGTCTTGCGTTCACGCTCGCGATCGTCGCGGTGAGCGTAGCCGGGCGCAGCCACAAAAGGTTCGTGTCTCTTGGGGCACTTGCATTCGGGTTGGCTGCAGAATGAAAAAGGTCGCTCTGGTTTTCGCGTTCTGCGGATGCACCCTTTCTGCTTTTCGACTCAACGCACAGAAGGGAATCCGGGCCGAAGTCATTGTATCGACAACCGGTACCGTGCGCACGGTTGAACGCGCACTTCAACTGGTTCGTCCTGGAGGGCGGGTGATTATCACCGCCGGCACCTATCGAGAGCCAATGATTGTAGTTACCGGACCGGTGATGATTACGGGGAGAGGAGCTGTAATTCTGGACGGGTCCAATTCGCACCAGATCATGAGCATATCCGGAAATGATGTGACAGTTCGCGGGCTAATCCTGAGAAATGTTGGCAGCAGCTATAGGGAAGATCGCGCTGCTCTGAAGATTACCGGCGCAGCCAGGTGCGTGATCGAGAACAACAGCATCGAGAACGGATTTTTCGGGATATACCTGGCATCGGTCAGGGACTGCAGAATCTCGAACAATCATCTTTCCGCGCATAACATTGGTGAATCAGGTTCGGGGAACGGTATTCACCTCTGGAGCTCCCGCGATATCGTCATCGAGAAGAATTCCATCTCCGGCTACAGGGACGGGATCTATTTCGAATTCGTGCGCGGGACCAGGGTCAGCGGGAACAGCAGCAACGGAAACCTGCGCTATGGCCTGCACTTCATGTACTCCGACAGCTGTGTCTACCTGGACAACAGCTTCAGCCGGAACCTGGCGGGAGTAGCAGTGATGTACACGAAGCATATCGAGATGCGCCGCAATGTTTTTGCGGACAACTGGGGGCCGACTTCGTACGGTCTTCTCCTGAAGGAAATATCCGATCCGGTAATCCAGGGAAATCACTTCGTCAGGAACACGATTGCCCTTGTTGCCGACGGCGCCGTCAGAATCAAGGCGGTGGACAATGACTTTGACGATAACGGGACGGCGCTCCGCCTCATGGCGAGCACATATTCAGGCGAGTTCCGCGGAAACAACTTCACGGGAAATACGTTCGACGTCCAAACAGACACGGACGACGGAAGCAACCAGTTTGCCGGAAATTATTTCGACAATTATCGGGGCTACGATCTGAATCGAGATGGAAGGGGCGACATCCCGTTCCATCCAGTGCGGCTATTTTCGAAAATCGCCGCCAACAATCCTCCAACTATGATCCTGCTTAGGAGTTTTTTCATGGACATTCTGGATGCCGCGGAGCGTGTGCTTCCTTCGCTTACGCCCGATGCGGTCGTGGACAGCGTTCCATCATTCAAGCGGGTGGGGCGATCATGATTACGGCAAGAGCACTCCGCAAGTCGTTCGGAAAGATTGAAGTCCTCAGGGGTGTAGACCTGGAATTCATCAGGGGGCGTACCACGGCTCTTGTAGGCCCGAATGCCGCAGGCAAGACCACGCTCGTCAAGATTATGCTCGGATTGGCGAGTGCAGATTCTGGCGACATTATGATCGACGGACGACGGGTGACTTCCGATCCGGCCTATCGAGCTCAAATCGGATACATGCCACAGATAGCGCGCTTTCCGGAAAATCTGTGCGGACATGAGCTGATCGAGATGTTGGACGATTTAAGAGGTGGATCCGCGACGCGGGATGACGAGCTCATTGGCACTTTGGCACTCGAGAATGAGCTCTACAAACCACTAAATAGCCTTTCGGGTGGCACTCGCCAAAAGGTGAATGCAGTGATCGCGTTCCTGTTCGATCCGCGCATTCTGATTCTTGACGAACCTACCGCCGGCCTCGATCCAGTTTCCAGTGGAATTCTCAAGGCAAAGATCCGGGACGCGCATGTCGCCGGCAAGACGATTCTTCTTACGTCGCACATCATGACTGAAGTGGACGAGCTCGCCGAGGATATCATTTTTCTCCTGGATGGACTTGTGCGCTTTCAGGGCCCACTGCGCGACCTGAAGACGCAGACGCATCAGGTCAACCTGGAAAGGGCAATTGCGAACGTGATGCAGCCTGCGGAGGCTGCATGAAATTGATCTGGCGGATATTTCGCTATCAGCTTCGCGACGTGGCGAGAAGCCGCTGGCTGATCGGCTACGCACTCTTCTTTCTGGTTGCAGCTCAATCGCTGCTCACATTTTCGGGCGGCAACAGCAAGGCGTTGCTCGGTCTCTCCAACATTGTGTTGCTGATAATTCCTCTTGCGACCATGATGTTCGCGACGATGTACATGTACAGCTCGCGCGAGTTCATTGAGCTGCTGCTGGCACAGCCGATTGCGCGTTCCCGGATGTACGCGGGAATTCTGCTCGGTCTCATGGTTCCGCTAGCGGGCGCGTTCGTGATCGGCGCAGGCATCCCGCTTCTTCTTACCCGGACAACCGACACGGCGTTTGTGGGCAGGGCAGTCTCACTGGTGGCGGCGGGAGCGGGCTTGAGTGTGGTTTTCACTGCGTTGGCCATGTGTATTGCTGCACGGGTTGAGGACAGAATTCGTGGACTTGCGCTGACCATCTCATTGTGGCTGCTAATGGCAGTTGTATACGACGCAGGCGTGCTGTTCCTGGCGACCGTGTTCGCCAATTATCCACTGGAGCGGGCAATGCTGGGGCTTATGGTTGCAAACCCCATCGACCTTGCACGCGTCGCGCTACTGCTGCAATTCGACATTTCTGCGCTCATGAGTTACACGGGCGCCGTATTCGAGACCTTTTTTACACGCTACACCGGAATTGCGACGCTCATTGCGTCGCTCATTTTCTGGGCGGTTGTCCCGGCCTGGCTTGGAATGCGCGCCTTTTCACGGCGCGACTTTTAAAGCTGTTCTATAACCCTATCACCGAGATTCAAATGCTTCGTAACAAAGCGCTGTTTGCCGCCGCACTTTTTTCGCTGACCGCCGCGTGCAGTGGAGAGAAAAAGGGGGTTATAGATGAAAAGACCGATGCCGCGGTTGCCGCGACTCCCTCTGGCAGCGGTGTCGAAACGCCTGAAGCCGGCCATACTATAATCGCTGTAAAGGCAACGACTGAGGCAGATGGAACAAATCATTTCGTTCCAAACGACATCACCGCGGAAGAGGGA
>JBKJPM010000185.1:0-7851 GCA_046595175.1 Gemmatimonadaceae bacterium | reverse complement strand
AGCACCACGGGCTGGCCGGCGGCAAATGCATCCGCCGCTGCAAAAGTTCTCGGCACGGGCGTATCAAACAGAATGTTCGCGGGGAGGTGTTTTCGGACGTAGTCCACAACTCTGTCGCTAGCGGGATTTCCACGCTCGTACATCGTGAGCAGGATACCATCGAGGGTGAGATCCTCGTTGGTCGCAACGATTTCCTGGATGGCGCGCAGTATCTGTGGGGTCGTCTGCAGCGCGAGAGGCTCGCATTGCAGGGGAATCACCACATGCTGACTCCCACGGAGTACGCTAGTGGTGATTGAGCCCAGGCCGGGCGGAGTATCCACGACCACAACTTCGCAGCGCTGCCGCGCCATTTGCAGCAGGTCCGGCAATACGTCGGTTTCTGATATGAGCTGCTGATAGGTGTGATGATCGGCTTCATCGGTCACACTGCCCGCGAGAATCACGCGGAGCCAGGGAAATGCAGTTGGCAGAATTATGTCGCGCAGCGGACGACCCCCATTCAGGTAGTCGGCGAACCCGTAGATGGGATGTCCCTGCTTAAGGCCGACACCATATCGCACCGAGCCTTGCGGATCGACGTCGAGCAAGAGCGTCTTCATGCCGCGTCTTGCAAACGCCGCCGCCAGGTTTACTGCTGTTGTCGTCTTACCGACTCCGCCCTTCTGGCTTACAACCGCCAGGACTGCCCCCATTTATTCCACGTCCTGTGCGAAGTCTTGGTCGGCTGCTTCGCTCTGGTCGGCCGAGCCGGTGGTCCGGATTTCATCCAGCGTTTTGCGCGCGTGCCGTACCCAGCGCTCTGATTCCTGCCCATCGGGAGGGTTCATCAGGAATGCTTCGAGATGATATGCGGCGTCCATATCCTCGCCGCGTTTGAGCAGCAGGAAGGCCAGGCCGTAGTGAGCGCCTGAAAGTCGCGGCTCGACCTCGAGTGCCCGCCGGTAGCAGCGGATCGCCTCCTCCAGCTGGCCGGTCTTGGAATACGCGATCGCCATGTTCTGGAGAACTTTGTAATTCGCGGGCTGGTCGCGGAGCGCCAGCCTATAGGAAGTGAGGGCTGCGTCGTAATCACCCTGACGCTCCAAAGCGAGCGCCTCACTTAAATAGTCGAGACGCTTCGGTTTTACTTCATTCTTTGACGATCCCCGGAAGCGGCTCCAGAAGGACATTTTCGCGAATTGACCGTAGGGTTTGGGGCAACGCTAGAGTAACACCCGGCCGCTGCTTTTACAAAGGTTTCGGGGGTTATTTCGCCGCTGTTATGGCTTCGATGGGGCTTCCGGCGGCGATCTGTTCATAAGCGAATTGAACAGAGGCGGGATTTCCGATCACGAACTCGCAGCGCTCGTCTCCACAGGACCGGCAGCGGTACTCCAAGGCGGCCATCGGGTAGGCAGCTATCTGCTCCAGAAAACCGGTCAATGCACCGGTAGTTATGTAGCAGGTCGGCGATTCGCTCCTCCGCGAGCCCTTCGACTCCCAGCAGTCCTCGATTTCTATGATCGCGAGAACATCGGCAAGTGGACGAAGGCGGACAGCACCCCAACCAGCCGCGGCAAAGAATTTTTCGAGCAGGTCTGAGAACTCTTCGAGCCCAAGATCGCCAACGCTTTTGGCTCCTTCACTGGCAGCCCATTCCAGGAATGCGCGATATACCGGAGCGCCTCCGTCGTAGCCAGCTTCCCTCAACTCCGAAAATGCGGAGTCGCCAAGCGCGCGGTTGGCTGCGTCCCTCAACCGGTGCAGTGTGGGCGTAGACAGCCCAATCATTGTTTCGTGCGGATTCCTCGAATGATCCACGTCACTCCGCTTGGTTATTCGCGACCAACGCGACGCAAAAGCTCCGACTCGTCGATGACTTCGACGCCGAGCTCGTTTGCTCTTGCAAATTTACTCCCGGGGTCAGCTCCCGCCACAACAAAACTTGTAGACTTGGAAACAGAGCTTGTCACGCGAGCACCTGCCGATTCTATCATTTCAGTCGCTTTCGTGCGCGTCAGTGTCGGCAATGTTCCGGTAACTACAACGGTCTTGCCGGAGAGTTCACCGCTCGTCGCAGCTGCGCGCGGCTCGGTGAATGTCAGTCCGTTCTCACGAAGCTTCTCGATCAATCCCCGCGCTGACGGGTCTGCGAAATATCCAGCCACACCTTCGGCGATGATTTTTCCAATTCCGCGGACTCCCGCTATGTCATCAGCGCCTGCCTCGAGAAGCGCATCCATGCTCCCGAAATGCCGCGCAAGAACCTGACCCGCTATTGTCCCTACGTGCCGGATGCCTAGAGCGTTGAGAAGCCGGGATAGCGACTGCGACTTGGACAACTCGATGGCCGCAATCAGCCCTGTTGCTCCCTTCTGGGCGTAGCCGTCCAGCTTCAATAGCTGATCGACCGTCAGGCAATACAGATCCCCCGGATCGGTTACAAGCTTTGCATCTATAAGCTGGGCAATCCGCGAGTACGAAAGCCCGCGAATGTCCATCGACTCTCGAGACGCGAAGTGTACGAGTCCCTCCAGCTGGCGCCCCGGACAGCGCACGTTCGGGCAGTAGATGGCGGCTTCGCCCTCCTCTCTCTCGAGCGGCGTTCCGCAGCTCGGACAGTGCGTGGGCATTTTCCATGGGCGCAGATTTTCCCCGCGCTTTTCCGGAAGGGGCGCAATGACCTGCGGGATTACGTCGCCCGCTCTCTTGATCTGGACGTAGTCTCCTTCGCGCAGATCTTTTTTGCGGACAATATCCTCGTTGTGCAACGTCGCGAGCTTCACTATCACGCCGCCAACCTCGACGGGTTCGAGCACCGCGTAGGGATTCACGGCACCTGTTCGGCCCACGTTCACTTCGATTTTCAAAAGGCGCGTTACAGCAATATCCGGCGCAAACTTTCTTGCAATCGCCCAGCGCGGCTCACGTCCGCCGACAACTCCCAGCTCTTCCTGGAGACGCAGCGAATCAACTTTTACAACCCCGCCATCAATGCCAAAGTTCAGGCTGCCGCGGGTGTTGTGCTCAACACTATGGGCCCATGCGTGAACTTCCATGAGTGTATGGCAGCGCTTGCGGTGCGGCGCAACTGGAATACCCCACGATTCGAGAGCGTCCAAAAGTTCCCACTGGGTCTTGAATGGAAGCGCCGAGTGGTCCGCACTGACAACCGAATATCCAAAAAATCTCAGCGGGCGCCCGGCGGTGATCGACGGGTCCAGCTGTCGCAGGCTCCCCGCTGCTGCGTTGCGCGGATTTGCGAAGACCGCGTCGCCAGCCTGCGCGCGGGTTTCGTTCATCTCCTCGAAGCGATCGAAAGGGAGGTACACTTCGCCGCGAATCTCAATGCGATTTTTCGGCGCTCCCTTGATACGAAGCGGGATGTCTCGCAGCGTCCTCAGGTTCGGGGTGACTGCTTCTCCAATGGATCCGTTTCCGCGAGTTGCTCCTACGACGAACCGGCCATCGTCGTAGGTGAGGCTTACCGCTGCACCATCGATTTTTAGCTCAGTGGTATAGCCGGTTCTTGTAACATCATCACCGGCAACTCGAAGCAGCCGTCCTTCCCAGCTTTCCAGCTCGGACTCGTCGAACGCATTGTCGAGCGAAAGCATCGGGACGAGATGGGTGTGCTTCTCGAGTTGGCTCTGCACCGGAGATCCCACACGCTGAGTCGGTGAATCGTCAGTGCGAAGGTGGGGATTATCGCGTTCGATCTGCTGGAGTTCACGAAAATGCTCGTCGTACTCCCGGTCGGAGAGGGCCGGTTTGTCGAGGACGTAGTACTGGTGGCTCGCTTTGTTGAGAAGCTCCCTAAGCTGCTTCGCCCTTGCGCTCGGGTCGTTCGATTTCGCCTGACTGTTCTTCGGTATTGGCATTGAATTCGTTGCTGTCGAAGCGAATTACCTTGTTCCTGCCTGTCTTCTTGGCGACATAGAGCGCATCATCGGCTGCCTTGATCAGGCCATCCGTCTGCTGGATCTTGGGATGCGGCCAGGATGCAACGCCGCAGCTCATGGTTCGCTTGAGTGTTCCGCCTTCGAACTCAAATGTATGCGACTCGATGGAGTGTCGCACACGCTCTGCAAAGGTGACGGCCGCGTCCAGTACGGTTCCGGGGAGTAGCAGCATGAACTCCTCTCCGCCATATCTGCCGACTCGATCAATTTCTCGTGCTTCCCTATGGATAACCTGCGCGAACTGCTTCAGAACGTCGTCACCGGCTTGGTGACCATAGGTGTCGTTTACACTCTTGAAGCGGTCGATGTCGCACATTACCACAGACAGCGGCTCGTGCAGCCGGAGTGAGTGCTCGAACATGTCCTTCAGCTTTTCCTCCAGGGAGCGCCGGTTGGCAATTCCAGTGAGGCCGTCCGTCATGGACATTCGTTCGAGTTTCTCGTTGATCTCCTGCAGCTGGCGCTCACGCTCCTCGAGACTTTCCTGTAGCGCCTTGATTCTCAGCAGCGACTTTACCCGGGCTTCGAGCTCGGCAAAGTTGAGGGGCTTGGTGATGTAGTCGTCCGCACCAGCGTTAAGGCCTTCGACGATGTCCTGTGTGGAGTCGAGTGCGGTCTGCATAATGACGGGAATGAACGGCAGGTCCTTGTTCGCTTTTATCCGGCGCACAGTCTCGAACCCGTCCATCTTCGGCATCATCACGTCGAGCAGGACAAGGCTGGGTGGCCGCTCGAAAACTTTCCTCAGAGCTTCCTCACCGTCTTCTGCCGTTTCGACTTCGTAGCCCCGCGCTTCGAGCCTTGCCCTCAGAAGCTCGATGTTGTCCGGATGGTCATCTACGACAAGTATCCGGGCGGTTTTCTCAAGCTCCATTGTTCTGACCGAGGAATCGCTGCACCTCGGCAACAACGGCGCGCGGCTCACAGGGCTTGGCAAGATATCCGTCGCAGCCGACTTCCATGGCCTTTTCGCGATCCGATGCAAGGGCGTGGGCCGTGAGTGCGATGATCGGAATATTCTTGGTCGCGGGATCATGCTTGAGAACCTGGGTGGCTTCCCAGCCGTCAATGATCGGAATCGAAATATCCATGAGGATCAGGTCCGGCATTTCGGAGCGCGCTTTCGCGATACCCTCTTCGCCGTTCAAAGCCTCACTAACGTTGTATCCAAAGTGTTTCAAAATGGTGGAGTAAACGATTCTGTTATCTTCGTTATCCTCCACCAGTAAGATCGTTTTACCAGTGTCGGCCATTTAGCCCTCGCATGGGTATTGCAACCTTAGCGAGCGAAGCAAGTTTCTTACCACCCTCAGGCGTACTTCATATGTTCAGCTCGGGCGAAGCAACAACTTCGAGAAAGAATAAAACAAATGGTACGGTGACCGGGACTGCGTACGAGACAGTACCGGACTGGCAGCAAATCGGCACTTTTGTAGCAGGGCTGGGGATTGGGGCGGTGTTCGGTGCCGCTGCCGCTCTCTTATGGGCGCCGAGAAGCGGAGAGGAAACCCGGGGCAGAATCCTCCAGAAGTTCAGCCGCGGCGGCGACGAATCTCTCTGGGACTCCCTGGGTCAGGAGCTCAAGCGGGCCGCCGCAAAGCGGAAGCCCATTGATGAGGAAGAGATTGAAGAGCTGGAGGGAGTCGAAGTCCTGATGGAGGCCGACTAGAGTTTCTTCAACGCCTCGCGCGCATAGGCTTTGGAATTGGAGTCGCCGAAATCCGTTCCCGGAAGTTTCATGACCATCTCGAACTCCTGCTTCGCTTTTTCTTTGTTGCCTGAATCCTTATAGACATCGGCAAGGTCAATCCGATGGGCAATACGGTTCGGCTCCTCAGCGACCGCCTGCTCCATGTAACTGACTGCCTGTTCCCAAGTGGCGCTTCCAAAGATCTGGCCGCCAAGAAAGGTCCTGGCTACGGTGCGCACAAATCCGTTGAGCCGTCGCACTTCAGCGTTCCACATTCCCATCACGTGTAGACACCCAGCGTGCTTTGGACTGAGCGCGAGACATTTCAGCGCTTCACTGCGGATGTCCTTGGCATACTTGATCCTTCCTTTCGGACTCTGCGCGAGGGCGGTTTTGCCGAGCGCTCGTGCCAGCGAGAAATGTCCTTCGGCGATGTTTGGCGAGACAGCGATGGCCCGCCTTGCGTACTTTTCAGCGGCCCCGTACAGAGAGTCACGCTTGGCAGGTATACGTTCAATGGACGAAATGTCCATCAGGGAGCGTGACGATTTCCAGAGCGCCGGGTAGCTTTGAGGATCTGCAGCGGCAGCAGCCTCGTAGTGGGCTAGAGCGGCATTTGCATCCAGCGCAGCATAGGCCCGGTCGCCGAGAGCCAGCTGTTCGTTTGCGGACTGGGCGAATGACTGCGAAGAAATCAACAGAATTGAAGCGGCGAGCAATCGAATCATCATGCGATGTCCTTAAGTGTCATGAGCCTGAATACACCTACATCTAAAGAATGATCGTCCCAAGACTGATAGAGCGCAAACGTGATGGGGGGCAGCTGTCCGCTGAGGAGTGGACTGAGCTCGTTAACGCATACGCACAGAACAAGGTGCCGGACTATCAGATGTCCGCACTGCTCATGGCCTGTTACTTCTCGGGCCTCGACACCACGGAGATGACTGCGCTTACCGAAGCGATGCTGCTCAGTGGGAGTCGTTTCGAACTCTCCCATCTCAAGCAGGCGCGGATAGACAAGCACTCAATGGGCGGCGTCGGAGACAAGACGTCCCTGATTCTTGCGCCGTTAATCTCCTGCTTTGGGATCGCGGTTCCCATGATTTCTGGAAGAGGGCTGGGGCACACTGGGGGAACACTCGACAAGCTCGAATCGATTCCCGGATTTCGCACAGGGCTGAGCATCAAGGATTCGATTGCCCAGATCGATCGTATCGGCTGCGCCATGGTTGGACAGACGGCTGAAATTGCGCCTGCCGACAAGAAGCTCTATGCACTTCGCGATGCAACCTCGACCGTCGAAGTTGTGCAGTTGATTGCTGCGAGCATCATGAGCAAGAAGCTCGCGGAATCGCTCACCGGGCTGGTGCTCGACGTGAAGGGCGGATCCGGATCATTTCTGCCGGACCTGGAGCGCGAGCTAGTGCTGGCTCAGGCGATGATCTCGCTCGGTGTTGCGCACAACTGCCCGGTAGTCGCGCTGATCACTGCGATGGACCGTCCGCTCGGTTTCGCATGCGGAAACTCGATCGAGGTTGCCGAGTGCATTGATGCCATGCACGGAAACGGACCTGAAGATCTCATGACGGTGACATACGCACTCGGCGCAGAGATGCTCATACTCGGCGGCGTTGCGGACACCCACGAGAAGGCGAATGCGATGATGCGAGACGCGATAGCGAACGGGAAGGCCGCTGCAAAATTTGAGGAGATTATTCACGCCCAACATGGAGACGCCAGGGTGGTGAGCGACACCGACAGGCTCCCGCAAGCGAAACTTCAATCGGCGTACAAGGCCACGCGATCCGGCTATATCGCTCGTGTCGAGCCTCGCACGATTGGCCACGGAATCATCGCACTCGGAGGCGGTCGCACCACGATGGAAGATGTCGTTAATCCTTCCGTCGGTTTCCTGGTTACCGCAAAACCGGGAATGGAAGTTCGCGCAGGCGAGGAAATTGGAACTGTATTCGCGTGGGATCAGGAGGGTGCCGACATTGGTATCGCCGTTTTCGAGAAAGCCATCTTGATTGGTGACGCTCCGGAGAATTACCTGCCGCTTATTTCCCACAGGATAACGTCACAGGGTGTGGAAGACTGGAAATCGAGATAAAGGCCGGCGTAACTTTCTGACAAAAAAAGACGCCCTATATCCGGGCGTCTTTTTATTGAGTATGAACCTGAATTAGATATCGAGATTCGACACAAACTTCGCGT
>JBKJPM010000161.1:0-3830 GCA_046595175.1 Gemmatimonadaceae bacterium | reverse complement strand
CCGTCCGCGCGCATATCCTCACGCCACACGTACGAGTGAAATGAGACCCGTGTTCGGCTCACGCTGAGCGGGGTGATCACATTCAAAGACAATCCCCACGGATAGAAGTTGAGCATCGTATTCGGAAAGAGCCAAAAATAGAACGCCGCAACACGCTCACCTGAATTCGGATGACCGGACGGAAGCTCGAAGGCCGCCTCGCCTTCCCTCGCAATTCCCAGCTGCAGATTCGCAAATGGAAACCGCTCCGTCCTGTAATTCGCGTAGTCGAGTTTCTCCGCAAGACCCGAGTGGACGTAAGGAATATGAAATTCTTCCAGGTAGTTATCGCAGTACAGAGCCCAGTTGGCTTCGATGAGATAGTCGTGCGATGATTTTGCATCCCTCCGGAATGTGTCCAGTGGCATCCACTCAACGAGCTTGCGAATCGGCCCGATCCAATCCTCGAATGACATGGCAGGATCGATCCCTGCGAATAACATCGGACCGAACTGCTCGAGCTTGAGCTGTCGAAGATTATCGGCGCTGGACGGGAATCCTTCAGTCGTCTCGAATTCGGGCATGTTGGCCAGAGTTCCATCCAGATTGAACCGGCGCCCGTGATACCTGCAGCGCATTGAGCGCGCGTGGGTCTCGCCTTCCACGACAATTGCTCCTCGATGAGTGCAGACGTTGGAGAGGCAGCGCAATGTCGCGTTGTCGTCGGACGCCAGCACGAGGGGTTCATCGAGACAACCCTCCAGGAGTGTCACCGGAAGAAGGTGAGCAGGAGCGCGCATCTTCGCGCTATCGCCAACCCATTGCCAGCTGCGTGCAAAAATGCGCTCCTTCTGCAGCGCTAAGTAGTCGGAGTCCGAGTAGACGTGCGCGGGCAGCGTCTGCGCACGCTTGATGTCGGAATCGATCTCGAAAGGCTCTATCGTCAGCGGCCTTCGACTTCCCGTTCGCCCGGAATTTTTCTTTCCGATCTTCCGGAGCCGGGACTATGCTGGGCTTCGTGGTAGCGCTCGCCTTTCAGCTTTACCGTTCCGGCAAACCGCTCGTACTCGTCATCGGGAAGCTCGTCAGCGATTCCGGGAATGAGCCCCTTCACTAGCGTTATCCGCTCAGCGACACTGAGCTTGTTGATCTCGTTCACAAGCCGCCGAATTTCCGGATGGTCCATCCAGTTGGTTTCTTTGCTCGTCGTCATTGTCGGATGATATAACAAAAAGGGGAAAGAGAGCTATCCAGCCGCTCTGACTGGTCGCTCCCATTCCCGCAAATGCCCAAGCAGGAAATCAAGCGTGTAAACGTGGCGCGTCCTGTCACTCAATCGCCTGAACACGACCTTTGACCAGCCGCGCATTCCCACCGGAGTATACCAGTCCCCTTCAAGATGGAGCTTTTGTCCTGAAATTGCACGTATGAGAATTCTTTCATACCGGGAACGCGGCAGAATTCGCTCCGGAAAGAGGTTATCCCACGTGCAGGCCCTGCCAACATCGTCATAGGCTGGAGGCCGATCGTCCAGCTCCAGAAGAGCGGGCGCGCGGCCGCGCATGATCGAGCCGATCAACCGTAGCGTAAATGGATCTGAAAGCTTCCTGATCGAGCCCCAGAAATAGCGTGTTGTTTCACCCGCGATCTCGCGAAGCGACATGGTGCGCCCGTCACACATCACCCACTTCTCTTCATCGGGGTCGGACTCGAACGGGTTCGTGCTGAAACAGCTAAAGCGCGCCAGCCATCCCTTGCGCGATGTATGCGGCATAGGCCTGAAGTCACGAAGCAACGGGATGTCATGTTCATCCAGCGCGCTCAGATCGTACGTCGGCCATTGCATGATCTCGCGAACTATTCCGACAATCTGAGTCGCAGTCGCAATCATGAGTGGAGCGTCCGGAGTAAAATCAGCGGTGATTTCTATTCGATCTCCGCGTGGCCGGACACCAATGCCCGTGGACCGCTTGTTGGCCGCGAGCATCATGACCGGAATAGGGAGCACATAGCTGAGCAGCAGCGCGAGCTTCTCAACTGTGCGACCGTTGCCTTGCTTCTCGGGGAGAACGTCGAAGGAAATGTTGTAATGGGTACTGAAACCGGCGAGATGCACTTCTTTCCCCGTGGACCTCTCCCACGCGTCCAGCTCCTCGCGCACGAAAAGAATCCCTTCCCAGAGCGAACGCCCCGCGCGCGCGGCACATCCCTTTTCGATCTCGATTACCGGCGTTGCAACTTCAATCACGCCAGTATCGAAATAGATCGCCCCTCCGGTCGGGAGATGATACGACTTGCCCGTGCGATGCATCATCGGCTGGCGAATGAACGACTGCGGACTTCCAAATACATCCTCAGGCCGGACCTGCTCGCCATTCATAATGACAGCGAACTCAGCCTCCAGCCCAATAGCTGCAAGCGCTATCCGATCAGCGCCACCGGCTTTTGAATTATCGGGTTTTTTCCTTTCCACTACGCTCATCACAACGCCTCAATGTTTCAAACACAAAACCAACCACCCACAACCCAAAACGCCGTTAGTCCCTAACTGCCCGGGGCATCTCTCGGCACCGTCGTTACGTATCCGATATCCAGGTGCAAATGATCCTCTGCGAATCCCTCCTGCACCCCATATGGTCTTGTCCAGACGCCCGGCAGCGTTTCCTGCGCCATCAGACTGTATTTCTCGATTTCCTTCCGGGTATCCAGATAGGTATCGCCGATTCTGTATATGTTCGCCGCCGTCGCCCACGAGTGCGGCGAGGCGTGCCTTGAAAGCCTGTGGTCCGGAGACCTATAACCCCCGTTGGCCGATATGTGTATCAGCGTACCAACCCTGTCCCGGAGCCTCTGAAGGCAGACTCCCAGGAGGGTGATTGAGCACGGAACGTACCGGGGAAACCGGCGCAAAAGCTCGTTTTCGCGCACGTCTACCTGGATAAATTCCCAGAGGTCGAAGTTCTCCGACAGCTGGATCTTCATTGCAGAGTCCCAGGACGGGATTTCGTAGAAATACCGGGGCAGCTGCCGCGCCCGCCCCACAGCGTCAAAAACCGTTTCACCGGGTTTCAGCGCGTCCCGGTATTCCGGGGGAAGCTGCTTGCCGTCAACTACCCTCAGTCCAAGGGTGACAACGTCAGGCACGATCAACTTCCCTCCGGCTCGATCCAGTCATGAACCACCCTGGAGACTTTGGCGATTGTCTCGCTCCTTCCGCCGGTCTCCGGGTCCCACTCAGTGAGAATTACAATCACGTACGGTTTTCGCTTCTTCAGATAAACCACACCCGCATCGTGTGCGACGGTGGAGATCTCGCCCGTCTTGTGCGCGACGCGAGTTCCTTCGGGCAGACGCGCCGGAATTCCTGAGTTGAACTCCTGAGAATGCAGGATGTCCAGCATCCGCCTCGACAGTTGCGGCGAGAATGCCTTTTCATCCGCAATCAGGCGCAGGAGCTTCATGAGCCCGTTCGCAGTGACGCGGTTACTGATATCCGCTTCGAATGCCTTCTCATCCTCCACGCCCCGGAGGAGCTCGATCCCGTCCGCCACCCCGAGCTGCTTCATCGTGGCCTGCAGATTCTCTATGCCAACGAGGTCAACGAGCAGGTTGGTAGCCAGGTTGCTGCTCGTTGCAATCATGTGATGAGCCAGCTCCTGTATCTGCATCATCTTCCCGATCGCATTATGAACTTCGGAATTCGCGTCTCGGCTGGAACGAACGCGATATGGCGTGCCATCCACTACGCTCCGAAAGCGATTCCTGACGTGCAGCCTGGAATGGAGAACGAATTCACCGCGATTGACAGCTCCGAATACTCCTACAAGTATGGGGATCTTGATTGTACTCGC
>JBKJPM010000118.1:0-5898 GCA_046595175.1 Gemmatimonadaceae bacterium | reverse complement strand
CGCAGGTGGCTGACAAGATTTATCTGCCGCGTTACATGGCCGAGACCCGAGCTTTCGACCCAGATATCAATGCGCTGTGTCAGACCAGGTCGTCCCAGCTCACCATCTCGTCGGCGGCGATGTCACGCTTTGCAACCCGGCCGGCGACAAAGTCCATTTCGCGGGGAGTGATGCCGGTGCCGGGGCGCTTGAAGAAAAGCTTGTCGCGGCTGACAGTTTCCCCCTTCTTGACCGGCGCAGTGGTCACCACGCTCCTCCGGAACTGTTCGCGCTTCTTGATTTCGTCAGCCGTGATTTCCGGATTGCCGCAGCCCAGCGCCACGTAAATCCGCTTTGCCTCGCTGCAGATGATTCGCATCTCTTCCGGATCGGCCGAAACTTTGTGGTCCCAGCCCGCCATTTCCTTGTCTAGCGTGAAGTGCTTCTCAATTGCGCATGCTCCGAGCGCCACTGAGGCGAGCGGGATGGAGTAGCCGAGACTGTGGTCCGAGTATCCAACAGGCACTCCGAAAAGAGTGCGCATCATCTCGATTTTTCGGAGGTTGAGCTGGCTGTCCTCGGGCGGGTACAGCGCGATCACATGCATCAGGCAAAGATTCTTCAGGTTGTCCGGCTTGAAGCAATCCACCGACTCCGCGATCTCCGCCCATGTCGCCAACCCGGTAGAGAAAACCGTCGGAAGTCCTTTGTCTGCGATGTACCGAATGAAATGCTGGTTATCAGCGTCCATGGATGCAATCTTCAGAAACGCGACTCCCAGGTCAGTGAGAAAATCCACGTCTTCCCGATGGAATGCTGTGGATGCGAAGTCGATCCCGACCTTGTCAGCGTATTCCTTGAGCCGAGCGTGGTCATCCTTGTCGCACTTGTTTTTCGCGATCTCCTCCGCGACGCCCCTCTCGCGCTCGAGGAAGGACGCGGGATGAAATGTGTTGCGCTCGAACAACTGAAACTTCACGGCATCGGCTCCGCATTCCTTTGCCGCGTCAATGAGCTCGCGGGCAAGGCTCATGTCGCCATTGTGGTTCGCGCCGATCTCGGCGATCACGTAGCAGGGCTGGCCGTCTCCAAGTTTCCGGCCATTGATTTCTATGTGCGGCAAAGAATCTCCAGTGTGTTCAACTCTGATCCTGCATCAACATCAGTACTTCGGCCATCTTCCAGTCGTCTTCGCTGTCTATGTCGACGGAGCGCTGCCATGGAATCTCCCATCCGCGCTTGTCTGCACTGTGAAAAGTACCCGCTTTTTTGAGACCGTCGCAATCCGCCCACCAGACCGCACCTGTCGGACAGAATAGCGGCTGCAAATCCTGACTGCGCTTGTCCACCAGCTCTGGCATGACATGCTCGAGGCCAAGATCGGTATTCCGGCGTACTGCCCACCAGGGATTCAGCCACGCGAACGATGTGACCGATATCTGGGTAACGGCACCGCTGGTGGAGAACTGCTCATAGGAGTCGCGGATGTCCTGCGCATTTCGAAGCGGACAGTTCGGCATGAGCTGGCAGACGGCGCGGAAGTGTGAGTCGGCATCCACTCGTGCAATCGCGTCCAGCGTTACAGTGGAGGCCGGAGTGTAGTCGTCCGCCAGTTCCCGCGAGCGAAGAAAGGGCGCTTCCGCTCCGAGCGAGATTGCGAGCTCTGCGATCTTGCTGTCGTCGGTGCTCACGATGATTCGCTCAAACAGTCCTGACTGCAGTGCGGCGTCAATGCTGTATTGAATCGCAGGCTTGCCATGCAGCAGACGAACATTTTTTCCCGGAACGCGTTTCGAACCACCGCGCGCAGGTATCACGGCCAGCAGGGGTGGACGACTGCTCACCCGGTAATCTCTACTTCCGTGCGGAGCGGCAGTGTGACCATTGCGTGGTCGTTGCCCACGCGGAGATCAAGTGAATCCATGTCGTCCGGGTAGGTCACGTTGAACTCGGTTCCGCCGCCCGTCCAGACATCGTACGGGATATCTGAATTGAAGAGGTTCGTTATTCCGAGGTGGAAGAAATACCTGCGCGCGCGCAGCGCGTTCTGCGGGAAGATTATCCTGAAGATTCCACGCTCACCTTCTGAAAGTGCGCGCGGCTCGCGGCGTCCCACCCATGTGGTGACATTGGTCTGCGTGGAATGGTCGAAGAGCGACACGCTGAACACGGCGTTGTCGACGGCGGCGTGTGCGTCGAATTCGACTTCCGCAATGATCGTCTCACCCATCTGGAATTCGTGAGTCTCATCGCCATTTGTGTTGAGCAGCCTGAATCCGCCGAACTGAACCTCGCCCGTTCCTCGGCGATGACCCTCCGATGTGTAACGACCCACAGGGCGCGGCGCACCGGAACGGTTTGCTGTCTCCACGTATTCGCCGATGACACGACGCGGATCACCATCTGCCACGATTTTCCCGTCATTGATCCAGATAACGCGGTTGCACAGGTTCTCAAGCGCAGGCATGGAGTGGCTCACAAAAAGAATCGCCCTCCCCTGCTTGGCGGCGTCTCCCATCTTTCCGAGACATTTTTTCTGGAACGCTGCATCGCCGACAGCTAGTGCTTCGTCAACAATAAGAATCTCCAGCTCCATGAACGCTGCAACAGCGAATGCGAGCCGAACATACATACCGCTCGAGTAGTGCTTGACCGGAGTGTCTATGAACTTCTCCACCTCCGCAAATGCCACGATCTCGTCGAACTTGCGGCGAATGTCCGCGCGCTTCTCGCCCATGATGGCGCCGTTGAGAAATACATTCTCTCGGCCGGTCAGTTCCGGATGGAATCCGGTGCCAACCTCGAGAAGTGATCCCACCCGGCCGTGCATTTCGACCCGTCCAGTTGTCGGCGTGGTCACGCGGGAAAGAATTTTCAGGAGCGTGCTCTTGCCCGCACCGTTTCTCCCAATAATTCCGACAACGTCATTGTGTGCTACGTCAAAGGAAACATCCCTGAGCGCCCAGATGAAGGGATCGCTACGGCTCGGCCTCCCGATGATCCTGCCTGGACTGAAGAATCCAGCGATCTGGTCGCGCAGCGTGTTGTAGCTGGCGACAGAATGTCCGAGCTTGTACCGCTTCCCAATGTCGCGCGCGATGATCGCCGCGTCAGATGCGCGTTGCAATATCAAACGATGTCCGCGAACACGCGCTCCATGCGTCGGAAATAAAACAGGCCGCCGAAAAGCAGCACTACAACAACCGCGACCGAAACGAAAATGGATGCATCAGGCGCCTTCCCACCGGCCAGCGCCCAGCGGAATCCCTGGATCACGCCGGCCATGGGATTCAGCGCATACAGCAGGCGCCATTTCCCTGCGGGAATCAGGTTCGCCGAGTATGCGACCGGAGATGCATACATCCAGGCCATGACGAGAAAGGGAATCAGGTGCTGAACATCCCTGTATTTCACGTTGAGGGCGGATAGCCAAAGTCCCACAGCGAGCGCCGCGGCGAGCGCGAAGAGGACCAGCACCGGAATCCAAACCACGGCCGCGCCGGGCGTAATTCCGTAAAAGAGCATGAGGACTATGAGTACGACAATAGCAATCGCGAAATCAACAAGCCCTGCGGCTACAGCGGAAATCGGAATGATGAGCCGGGGGAAATAAACCTTGGTAAGCAGGTTTGAACTGCTCACTAGACTCGTTCCCGCTCGCGTGAGCGCTCCGGAAAAAAGCTGCCAGGGCAGCAAAGCGGCAAAGCTGAAGATCGGATACGGCAAACCATCGGATGGAAGGTTTGCGAGACGACCGAAGACGACGCTGAATATCGCCATCGTGAGCAGCGGCTGCAGAACCGCCCAGCCTACTCCTAGCGCAGTCTGTCTATAGCGAACCTGGACGTCGCGCTTGATAAGAAAGTAGAGCAACTCGCGGTACTGCCACAGCTCGCGAAACTTGAGTGCGACCCAGCCGCTCTCCGGCTGGATCACTACGGACGGAATTGGGCCCCGAGCTACCGTCGAATCAACCACCCGCAACCGCAACCATGGGGGTGTGTTGCGCTTTGTACCAATCGTATGTTGACCTGATTCCCTCCTCCAGGCCGATCTTCGCTGTCCAGCCTGTCGCGTGCACTCGAGATGAATCCATCAGCTTGCGTGGCGTTCCATCGGATTTCGTCGTGTCCCACTTCAGCTCACCCTCGAATCCCACAATCCGCGCTACGAGTTCAGCGAGTTCGCGAATTGTAAGCTCGGAGCCGGCGCCGACGTTGTACAATCCGGTGAAGCCGCCTTCGGTGAGATGGAGGCTCGCGCGCGCAACATCATCGACGTGCAGGAACTCGCGCAGCGCCTTGCCGGATCCCCACAGAACGACCTCAACATCCTCTCCCTTATCTTGCCGCATCCTCGCCTCATGAAAGCGGCGGATCATCGCCGGCAGAACGTGCGAGTTCATAGGATCAAAATTGTCGTTCGGGCCATACAGGTTTGTGGGCATTACCGACAACCACTGCTGTCCAAACTGACTGTTGGCTGATTCAACCAGCTTCAGTCCCGCAATCTTCGCAATTGCATAGGGCTCATTCGTCGGCTCGAGCGGACCGGTGAGCAGGTACTCTTCCTTGATCGGCTGCTGGGCTAGTTTTGGATAGATGCACGAACTTCCGAAAAAAACGACTTTCTCGACCTCATTGTCCAGCGCGGCGCCGAGCACATTGTTCTGGATCTGCAGGTTCCAGTGCAGAAAGCCCCAGCGATTCGTGTTGTTGGCGTGAATTCCGCCGACCTGCGCCGCTGCCAGGAAAATGACATCCGGCTTTTCTGTGGCGATCAGGTCTGCTGTTGCCTTTTGGTCACGAAGATCCAGCTCCTTGTGCGTCCGCGTAATCAGGTGCGAGTAGCCACGATTATCCAGCTCACGCACCAGCGCTGATCCCAGCAGCCCTCGATGCCCGGCGACAAAAACCTTCGCGGACTTGGTCATTTCATTCTACCACAGGGGCCAGTACAAAGGGCTGGTTTGACTGCAGCGCCTGAAGATCGGCATCAGCCATCATCTCGACGAGCTCCCGGAACATTACCCGGGGCTTCCATCCCAGAACTTTTTTGGCCTTGGATGGGTCGCCTACCAGTATCTCAACTTCAGTTGGGCGGAAGTATCGCGGATCGATCGCGATCAACTCCTTTCCCGTCGCGCTGTCAAAGCCCACCTCATTCACGCCGCTGCCGCGAAAAGCGATCTGGAAACCGAGTCTCTCAAATGCACACTGGCAGAATTCGCGGACAGTATGAGTTTCTCCGGTCGCAAGCACGAAGTCATCCGGTTTGTCATGCTGGAGAATCTTCCACATTCCCTCGACATAGTCGCCGGCAAACCCCCAGTCGCGCTTCGCGTCCAGGTTTCCCAGGAAAAGTTTTTCCTGTCGGCCTTCGCGAATCCGGGCGGCGGCCATGGTGATCTTTCGGGTGACGAACGTCTCGCCGCGCACGGGGGATTCGTGGTTGAACAAAATCCCATTGGAGGCAAACTGTCCGTACGCTTCGCGGTAGTTGATCGTAATCCAGTAAGCGTAGAGCTTGGCGACTGCGTACGGCGAGCGCGGATAAAAAGGAGTGCTCTCTTTCTGCGGAATTTCCTGCACCTTGCCGTACATCTCCGAGGTTGACGCCTGATAGAAGCGCACCTTGTCCGCCATCTTCAGAATTCGCAGGGCTTCCAGCAGGCGCAACGTCCCAACGGCATCCGAGTTGGCCGTGTACTCTGGCGTCTCGAACGAGACCTGGACATGCGACTGGGCGCCGAGGTTGTATATCTCGTCTGGCTGCGTCTCCTGTATGATGCGAATCAGGTTGGTCGCGTCGGTGAGGTCGCCGTAGTGCAGGAAAAACCGGGAATGTATCTCGTGCGGATCGGAGTATATCCCATCCACGCGCTGCGTATTGAACATGGACGACCGGCGCTTAATTCCG
>JBKJPM010000169.1:0-4707 GCA_046595175.1 Gemmatimonadaceae bacterium | reverse complement strand
GAGCAAGATCGACTGGGGTCTGGATCAGATCGAGCGCGGCGGCTACGACCATTTCATGCTCAAGGAAATCTTCGAACAGCCGCAAACAGTCGAGAACTGCATGCGCGGCCGCCTGCTCGACGAGCTGGGTACGTCAAAGCTCGGCGGATTGAACATGACCGACGAGCAGCTGCTTGCCATCGACAACATAGTGATCACCGCCTGCGGTACGAGCTGGCACTCGGCGCTGATCGGTGAGCACATGATCGAGGAGTTGACCCGCATTCCAGTGGAAGTCGAGTATGCGTCGGAGTTCCGCTACCGCAATCCGATTGTGAACGCGCGGACGCTGTGCATAGTGATCTCGCAGTCGGGCGAAACTGCGGATACTCTAGCCGCAATGCGCGAGGCCAAACAGCGAGGGGCGCGCACGTACGGAATCGTGAACGTCGTTGGTTCAACCATAGCGCGTGAATCCGACGGCGGCATTTACGTGCACGCCGGTCCGGAAATCGGCGTTGCCTCCACCAAGGCGTTTACCAGCCAGGTCATGGCACTTCTGCTTTTCACGCTGAAGATGGGACGGCTTCGCGACATGTCTGTTGTGCGCGGTCGCGAGATCATTGAGGCAATGCGGAAGCTCCCGGAACAGATTCAGGGAATCCTGGACCGTGCACCAGAAATCGAAAATCTCGCCGAGGAATTCAAGCGCGCCTCGAATTTCCTGTATCTCGGACGCGGATACAACTTCCCGACCGCGCTGGAAGGCGCGCTCAAGCTCAAGGAAATCAGTTATATCCACGCTGAGGGTTATCCTGCCGCGGAGATGAAGCACGGGCCAATCGCGCTCATAGACGAGATGATGCCGGTGGTGATCATCGCGCCGCACGATTCCGTTTTCGAGAAGCTGGCTTCCAACGTTCAGGAAGTGAAGGCTCGCAAGGGACGAGTGATTGCAATTACGAGTCGCGAAGAAGAAGCGCTCGCAGGGAAACTCGATTACGAGTTCCGGATCCCCGAGACAGTGGACATGCTTACACCCATCCTGGCCTCAATTCCGCTGCAGCTGCTCGCGTACTATATCGCGGTGAAGCGGGGGTCGAATGTAGATCAGCCGCGCAATCTGGCCAAGTCTGTCACGGTGGAGTAGTCACTGAGAATTCTGCTTCAGCGCGTTTCCAGGGCGGCTGTTCGCGTCGGAAGCGTCACCACAGGCGAAATACAGGCTGGTTATCTGCTCCTCGTCGGATTCACGAATTCCGACGGGGAGCAAGTCGTTTCGTGGATGGCGGAAAAGGTTCTCGGTCTACGTCTTTTCGGGGATCGGGACGGAAAGATGAATCTCTCCCTGAATGAAGTTGGCGGATCTCTGCTTGTTGTGTCGCAATTCACGCTTTACGGTGACGCGTCCAAAGGCCGCAGGCCGAGTTTTATTGATGCGGCACGTCCCGAGGTAGCGGTTCCACTCTATGAAGCATTCCTGAAGCAGCTGCGAGCGAGCGGTGTGACGGTTGAAACTGGCGAGTTTGGCGCAATGATGGAAGTCGAGCTCGTCAACGACGGACCGGTTACTATCTGGCTCGAGAAATAGAATGACCAGGGTGATTCTTGCGTCGTCCTCGCCGCGTCGTCGAGAGCTGCTGAACCTGATCGGCATTCCACACGACGTTCTGCCGGCCGATGTCAATGAATCTCTCCATGCGGGTGAGCAGCCAGTTCCTCACGCTGAGCGACTGGCGCGTGCAAAGGCTCTTACGGTAGCGGCGCGTGAGCCATCGGCGGTGGTTATAGGGGCCGACACAATCGTCGTCGTGGATGACGAAATTCTTGGCAAGCCGGCTGACGAAGGCGACGCTTACAGGATGCTTCGGATGCTGAGCGGAAGGGAGCACCGTGTAGTGACGGCCGTCGCCGTTGCATTGGACGGCGAGATTGTTTCGTCCGTCGAGGAGGTGCAGGTCACGTTTCGGGATTTAAGTGACAGCGAGATAGCTGACTACATCGCTACCCGCGAACCTATGGATAAGGCCGGCTCGTACGGGATTCAGGGCTACGGAGCTACCATAGTCAGGAAAGTCGAAGGAGACTATTTCGCGGTCATGGGACTGCCGCTTCTCCGCACAGTGGGATTGCTACAGCAGATGGGACTGATCTACTCATTCTCCGGAGGGCTTATTTCGCCATCGCCCGCTGACGGTACTTTGAGTTCCAGATAGCGACTCGTCGCGCCACATCGTCCACTGAAATTCGCTGCATCCGATCGGGGCGGTTTTCCATCGACGGCGGATAATTTTCATGCGGATCCGCATACGCATCTATCATTAAATCCCTGAATTTTCTGTACGGGCCGGTGCGACGAGGATTTGTATAGCCAATCAGGCTGATGACCGGCTTGTTCAGTGCCACAGCAATGTGAAGCGGGCCGGTGTCGGGTGATATGACGAGCGATGATGCGTCTACAATCGAGACAAGATTGCGAAGCCCGCTTCCCAGGGCGTCGATCGGTTTGTGACGTGAGCTGCACAGGATTGCCTCGCGCGCCACGATCTCGCGCTCAGTTGTTCCGCCGACGAGAACGGACTTGACTCCATAGTTCTCCCAAAGCTGGTCAATGATCGCTGCCCAGCGATCGGGAAACCAGTCTTTTTCCGCCTTGCTTGTCGCTACAACGATCGCTGCATATTCACCGTCCACGCTTTTTATGAACTCGCGCTGCCATTCAAGCTCTTCCCCGGTGGGACCCAAGTCCCACTGAAGTGGTGTTGGTGAAACACCGAGCGCCTCGAGAAATTCGAAGTACTGGTCCTGCACATGCTGAATTGGTCGGCGGGGAATCTTGAGGTTGGTGAATAGCCAGTTCATATCGCGTGCGCGCGAGCGATCAAAGCCAAGCTTGCGATCCGCCTCGACAAGCAGGGTGATGATTCCGGCCTTGAGATAAACCTGGAGGTTGAGCAGAAGATCGAAGCGGCGGCGGGCAAGCTTGCGTCTCAGGTCGAGAAAGCCTCCGAAGCCCAGTTTCCGGTCGAAAATGATTATCTCGTCCACAGCGGGATGGTTAGCGATCAGCGAAGCCGGGCCGGGCTGCAGAATCCAGGTAATCCTGCACAAGGGATTAGCGCGCTTTAGCGCGTTGACAACTGGAAGAACGTGCACTGCATCTCCAACCGCGCTCATCATGACGATGATAATGTTTTTTGGAATTGGTGGTTTCACGCCTGCATTTCCATTGCGCGGCGTTCCAGCCAGCGCAGGTCGGATTCGTCCAGGAAGATTTCACCGCGGGCTCGAACTTTTTCGAGAGAGTGCAGCAGCCTTTCCATATTTGCCCGGGCGACGAGCGGATCGCCGGGAACATTGAAGCGTACGCGGTCCACGTCGAGCACGAAGGCACGGACCCGCCGGTCCACGTCATCCTCGCGGGAAAGAACGATGTTCTTGAGGTTAAGGTCAGCGTGATGTGCGCCGGCGTGGGTCAATGATCCTATCAGCTCGGACACCGCCGCCAGCGCTTCGTGCTTGTGCGGCTGGGAAAGCGGAGACGAGAAAACTTCCGCTAGGTTGTAGGCATTCGGAACTTCTCGCGTTGCCACATCCAGCCTTCGCAGCAGGGGACCGGCGGGGTAAACAACGTATGCAACCAACCTTGGTGTTTTTACTCCCTGCTTGCGAAGTCTCTCTGAATTCAAGAGCTCGACGATCCCGCGGGTCGGCGCGACATACATGTCCTTTACCAGTTTCGCAACCATCCCTCCGCGGGTAGCATGCCGCACGACAACGTCTCCCGAGATTGACCCAAGCCTCACGGCGTAGGCGGGGACTCGACCCATGAGCGTCCGTGCCTCGGGCTGGTTTCTCGCGAAGTTGTAAAGCGAACCGCCCTTCATGGCTTCGCGTACTTCATCGGCGCAGGCCTCGAGAGCGATTACTCGAGCGTCGCCGACTTTGAAACGGTCATAGCCGTCAATTACAATCTTCAAGTATTAACCCGGGCCGCGCGTACGCGACCGATAGCTGTGAGAAGCGCGCGCGCCTTATTCTCGGTTTCATCCCACTCGAGTTCGGGAACTGAGTCCGCAACGATGCCCGCGCCGGCCTGGACAGTGGCGACACCATTCGCGATTGTGCAGGTGCGAATGGTAATACAAAGGTCAAGCCGGTCCGCGCCCGCTGCGATGTATCCAACTGCTCCGCCATACGGTCCTCGCGCGACAGTTTCCAGTTCCTCGATTATTTCCATCGCGCGAACCTTCGGCGCTCCCGTGAGAGTGCCGGCGGGAAAGGTCGCACGCAGTACGTCAGCCGCTCCACAGTCATCTCGCCGCGCGCCCTCGATCTGGCTGACCATGTGCAGCACGTGCGAGTAGCGCTCGACAGCCATGGTTTGTGTCGCTTCGACGGTGCCGAACCGTGCAACTCTTCCCACGTCATTCCGCCCAAGATCGAGGAGCATTACATGCTCGGCGATTTCCTTGGCATCACTCAAGAGCTCGCGCTCCATCTCTGCATCCACCTCCGCGTTTTTTCCGCGCGGGCGCGTGCCGGCTATCGGGCGGACTATTACCTTCGACTCCGTCATTCGGACCAGCAGCTCGGGAGAGCTACCCACAAGCTCAATTCCATCCAGCATGAGATGGAACATGTAGGGCGACGGATTGATCGCTCGAAGCGCACGGTACAGATCGGTGCCATCGAAGTCGTGATCAACTGAAAACTGCCGCGACAGCA
>JBKJPM010000204.1:0-3885 GCA_046595175.1 Gemmatimonadaceae bacterium | reverse complement strand
ATTATCGCGACTGCCGGTGCACCCATTTTATCTCCCTCGTTTTCCTTCGATCCTGAAGAATGGCCGAACATCCACGGGTGTACCAGACCACCAGGGCTTATTCCTTGCGCTGATTCGCATCGCCTGAAAGTGGAGATGTGGAGTTTCGGGTGGCGCATTGCCACTGGTTCCGACGTATCCGAGCATGTCACCCAGTCGCAGCTCCAAGCCGACAGTGACCGCGTCCGCATACCGTTCCAGGTGAGCATAGTAGTAGACGAACTTCCCAGATTCATCCAGAGTGTAAACCGTTATTCCTCCGAGCGCATTCTGGGACATTCGAATGACGCGTCCAGCACTGACCGAGATAACAGGGGTTCCGCGCGGCGCAAGAATATCCGTCGCCAGATGAGTTCGTTGCCCATCCCGCGCTTCGTAAAACGAGTCACGAACCTGGTCGGGCCGCACTCCTTCGACTGGCACCATGAGCGGGTTTCGCTGGAGATATTCGACGTCGTCAGCGCCAAGACTGACAGGAGATGGTGTCGCTGCGACAGGAGCAGGAGGGCGGTAACAGGCTGCGGTCACACACAATAAAAGTCCCGCAGCCTTTCCCGCGGCGCGCTGCACTATACCTGCGCTACTTCCCGTTCGGAGATGTTGCCCGTAAGCTCGGCGTCCATCTCGCGTGCAAGCTGTGCGATACCCTCTTCGATCGTGCGGCTGTGATGCATTGAACAGAAACGCGGGCCGCACATCCCGCAGAATTCCGCACTCTTGAAGTACTCAGCGGGAAGAGTCTCGTCGTGATACTCCTGCGCTCGTTCGGGATCCAGGCTGAGCCGGAACTGCTCCTTCCAGTCAAAGCTGTACCGCGCGCGTGAAAGGGCATCGTCACGATCACGTGCGCCCTTTCGTCCGCGAGCGACATCGGCGGCGTGAGCGGCAATCTTGTACGCAATAACGCCGTTACGAACATCCTCTGCATTTGGAAGTCCGAGGTGCTCTTTTGGAGTCACGTAGCAGAGCATATCAGCGCCAAACCACCCAATCATCGCAGCCCCGATGGCACTGGAGATGTGGTCGTATCCCGGCGAAATATCCGTGACGAGAGGGCCCAGAGTATAGAAGGGCGCCTCGCCGCATATCTCCTTCATCCTCTTTACGTTCATCTCAATCTGGTCCATCGGGATATGTCCCGGCCCTTCCACCATCACCTGGACATTCCGCTCCCAGGCGCGGTGCGTTAGCTCACCGAGCGTATCAAGTTCTGCGAACTGCGCACGATCACTGGCGTCGTGCAGACAGCCCGGACGAAGACTGTCGCCAAGCGATACCGTGACGTCGTAGTGAGCAAGAATCTCCAGAACTTCATCGAAATGCTCGTAGAGTGGATTCTGTTTTCTGTGTGCCATCATCCAAACCGCGTGGAGCGATCCGCCGCGGCTGACGATGCCGGTGATCCTTCCGTGAATGAGCGGGAGATGCTCGAACAGGATTCCGGCATGCAGCGTCATGTAATCCACGCCCTGCTTTGCCTGATGCTCGATCATGTCGAGCAGATCCTGTGCTGTCAGTTCTTCCAGTTCTTTCTCCCACTTTCCGTCCGGCCCGCCCTGTACTGCCTGGTAAATCGGCACCGTCCCAATCGGAACCGGCGATGCGGCAACAATCGCCTGTCGGATGCCGTCGATATTTCCACCGGTGGAAAGATCCATCACGGTGTCCGCCCCGTACTTGATGGCGGTCGCAAGTTTCTCGAGTTCGCCATTCACGTCGGACGAAACCTGCGAGTTCCCGATATTGGCGTTTATTTTAACGCGGGAGACTTTGCCGATCGCCATCGGATCTAGCGAGCCCGCCAGGTGATGAACGTTGGCGGGCAGCGTCAGTCGGCCTCGTGCCACTTCGCTGCGTACGAGCTCTGCATCGAGCTCTTCTCGCTCGGCGACCCTTTGCATCGCGTCGGTGATCTCACCGCGGCGAGCGTATAACATCTGCGTGCGTGTTTCCATAGCGACTCCCTACGCCGGTACGAACCGGGTCAGGTTCTGAGGGACTCTCTCAGCCGCTAATTAATCCGCCGCGCGTTTCGCGGCCGGTGCGGCACCCCTGTCTGCCTACAATATAAGAAGAGCCGCACGCGCTGCGGGCTAATTTGTTTTCGGCAGCGGCCCATCCATGACCTGTCGAACCTTTTTCAACAGTTCCTCATTGGTAAACGGCTTCTCCAAAACGGAATGATCAAGTTCGGGTCTTTGCCTGACCCGCGCATCCCTGCTATAGCCGGTCATGAAAAGCGTTTTTACGGGCATTTTCCTGCGAGCCAGATTTTCAGCCAGCTCTATTCCCCCCATCCGGGGCATCACCAGGTCTGTCAATATCAGGTCAATGCGATATGGAGAGTCTGCAATTGCAATCGCTTCGATGCCGTCGCGCGCGGTTACGACGGTGTACCCTGCGGTAGCAAGGATTCTCTCGACCGCTGCAAGCACTGCGGGCTCGTCCTCAACAAGCAAGATCGATTCTGTTCCTCCGGAAAGAGAATTCTCAGAGCCCGCAGGTCTCTCGTCCGCTTCTCCCGGAACGCAGGGAAACAATAGCCTAAAAGTCGTTCCCTTCCCTATTGCACTGTCGAGAAGGATGAAACCGTCGAGCTGCTTCACGATTCCATAGACGGTTGACAGTCCCATTCCTGTTCCTTTTCCAACAGACTTGGTCGTGAAGAACGGCTCGAAAATCAGACCTTGTACCTCCGGCGGAATCCCCGGGCCAGTGTCACTGACAGAAAGCTCTCCATATTCTGCCGGAGGAATTGGGGACCCACTTGAGTCCAGCATTTCTGCTGTAAGTCGACAAGACGTCACGGTTAAATCGACCCGACCTCCATCGCTTGTCGCGTCCCTGGCATTTGCTACGAGATTTATGAGCACCTGAATCAATTGGGTTTGGTCGGCGCTTATTATTACCGACGCAGCCGGCAACACGATATTCAGCTCGGCGCGCCCGCTAACCAGCGGCACGAGCAATCCGCGCGTTTCCTCGACAAGAAGCGACAGGTCAATTTTCTGTCTTTGAAGCAGCTGCTGCCTGCTAAACGCAAGAAGCTGTTTAGTCAATGCGGTTGCCCGTTCCTGCGCCTTGATTATTTCCTTCAAGTCGTCGACTCTGTCATCATCCGGCGAAAGCGTTGACTGCAATAGCTCCGCATAACTTCTGATAACCGTCAGCACATTATTGAAGTCGTGTGCAATGCCGCCCGTAAGCTGACCAATTGCTTCCATCTTCTGCGAACGCCGCAGTTGAAGTTCTGTGGTCCGAAGTGATTGCTCTGCATCGAGCTGGGCAGTCACGTCGTATGCTGCAACAAGACGGGCGCTGCGGCCGCGGAATTCCGTGGGAGCTGAGTCGATCTCGACATCTATCAGTCTTCCATCTTTGGCCCGATGCCGTCGATGGATGCTTCTCACAGTTCTGGCGCCAATGCTCCTGACATAATCGCGGAATTCACCAACGTCGGAGGCTGGTCGCAGCGAATCCGCAGACAAGCCCAGGAATTCTTCTTCGGTGTATCCGTATTTTTCAAGCGACGCCTTGTTCACGTCGAGCATCTCGAACGAAACTCTGTCGAATACGTACATCGGCACGGGATTAGCGTCAAATAACACGCGATAGCGTTCTTCGCTGGATCGTAAATCGACCTCTCGTTCCTGCAGTGCGGCGGCCATGCGATCCATGCTTTCGCCAAGCCTTCCCAGCTCGTCGTTCCCCGAAGCATTCGCCCGCGCCGAAAACTCTCCGCGCGCATATACCGACGCTTTGGCCGAAAGTTGGGTGAGCCGGTTTATCAGACGTTGAGCTTGCCAGAGCGCAGCAATCAACGCAAGCGCAAGTGCAAGTGTACCC
>JBKJPM010000209.1:0-4258 GCA_046595175.1 Gemmatimonadaceae bacterium | reverse complement strand
ACGCGCAACTTTACGGAGCGCAGAGTTTGGCTTCTTTGGGGTAGTTGTGTAGACTCGGGTGCAAACGCCGCGCTTCTGCGGGTTCGACTTGAGCGCGGGGGCTTTTTCTTTCTTTAGGACGTCGCGACGACTCTGTCGGACGAGCTGATTAATTGTCGGCATTTACCATGGATCGACATGAATTTTGGCCCTCCGGAACGGGGGCACTAGAGCCTTGTAAGATAGGCGTTTAGGTGGCTCGGGTCAATTGGGGTGGACCTGCTTTTTAGGGGCGGGTGGCCAGGGTATTACCGCCGAAATGAGCCGTTAAGGCTGAACAAAACGGCCATGATTGGCACAACGGTCGCAATCCAGAACCCGAACATCCAGATAATCATCTGAACGCGAAGGGAGCTGAATTTCGCGTCCATTTTGGCTTCAAACGCGTCCATCCTTGCGCCGAAGGCATCGAATCGCGCCTCCATCCACAGTCGGTTTGATTCGTTTATCTCCCTGACCTGCACCTGATAGGTTGTATCCACTGAATTGAACCAGTCCACGAGCTCGTTCGTGATTTCATCACCGAACCGCTCGTAAAACCGCCCCGAAAGTTTGGCTGTGACCGGCAACAGGACTCCTGATATTGTTGCTCCATCCTAAACATCACCTCGGCGCCACGAGACATCAATGCCGGGCCGGAACCATCGAAAGGTGGTAAGGTCAGCCGGGTATGTGTGGGAAGGCCATTTGGGGAAATCACATGGCGCGGTCGTATATTCTTCCCCGTGAAAAAGACCATCCTGCTGTACGGATTAGTGGGAGGAGCTTTCATCGCCCTCCTGAACCTGGTCCAGTACCGGTTCCTGATAGCGGCGCACTCCCCGGGAGCTGGAAATCCTGCAGGCAATTGCTGCAGGAATGAGTACGAAGGAGATCGCAGGCAAGCTCTTCGTAAGTGAAAACACTGTGAAGACCCGGTAATTTTTGGCGGATTTTGAAAAAATCACCCGTACGGGTGACGCGGATTTTCTTTAGCCCGACTAGTCTCTGGGCGAGTTCACGAAAACACATCGCACAGGAGAAGTACTAATGAAGAAAACCGTATGGACTTTCGGGTTGATCTCAGGGGCTATCGCAGCGCTGATGATGCTTGTCACTATACCCTTCCACGAACAGATCGGTTTCGACAGGGCCATGATCGTCGGATACACGACGATGGTCCTCGCGGGGTTGCTCATCTATTTCGGCATCCGGTCGTATCGGGACAATGTCAACGGAGGAACCGTGTCCTTCGGTCGCGCGCTGACAATAGGGCTTCTGATTACCGCAGTTTCAGCAGCCTGCTACACGGCGACCTGGGAAGTTGTCAAAGACAAGCTCGCTCCCGATTATCTGGAGAAGTACCAGGCGCACGAGCTCGAGAAAGCCAGGTCGGGTGGTGCAAGCCAGGCCGAGCTGGACAAACAGATTGCTGAAGCACAGAAATTCAGTGAGATGTACAAGAACCCGTTTATCAATTCGGCTCTCACATTTCTGGAGCCACTGCCTGTCGGCCTTGTTATAGCGCTGATATCAGCGGCTATCCTCAAGCGAAAACCGCGCGAAGCTGCCGTCTAGTCCATTCCCGGGCTCGACGGCCGCCGCAGGGGGAGCCCGGAGAGAACCTTTAAAACCGAAGAGTGTCAGAAGGCAATGAATCCCGCTCGCGGACACCTGCTTCAAAAGGCCCAAGCAGATGTGCTATGCTATTGGCGTAGTAGCTGATAAGCGAGCGATTGTCTGATGAAACGACGATTCCGCTTCCGGATTCGAAAGCCATGCGGCGCATTCGCAGCATCTTCATGGCGAGCCTGAAGGTTTCCGAGATTTCTCCCTCAGCGCGAATCACGCTCGCGTTGAGAGACTGAAGTACATCGCGCATTTCTGCCATTCGACGGAGAAGCTTCTCACGTGGGATGAAGTGGGAGTCCAGACTCTGGATTGCCGCGCACGTGAGGCTTACAGGAGTGACCGGAATGATCGCGCCGATTTTCTGCATCACGTCATCGGCAAGGGTTTGCACCCGGGCCAGACGCTCATGGCGCTCCAAGTCGAAAAGTCCACCTGATTCCTGGTCCTGCTGTTCAAACCATGGTGCGAGCGGAATCGGTTCTCCGATGTTTACTGTCGCGCGCCCATACCGCTTCCACCGGCGCATGACCAGCCGGGCAGCGTTCCACCACAAATAGCTGAAGACTTCCCGCATTTGAGTGGCGGCATGGGTTCGAGGTCTTCCCTCGCGAAAAGCAAGCTCCCGCAGGAGTGTCCGGTCTTCCAGCACGCGATCGTAGTTGATTGCCACCGGAACGATGTACATGCGCTTTCTGAAATCCTCATCGCGCGCCACGCCGAGTATGTAGTCGAGAAGTCCAATTTTGGCGGGCCGCAGCTTGCCATCGCGGCTGAGGCCCCCCTCCGGAAAGATTCCCTGTGTAATTCCGTTTTTCGTAATAAGCTGGATATACTGCTCGAGAACGGTGTGGTAGAGCGGTTCCCTGTAGTTCCGGCGAATAAAGTAGGAGCCGAAACTCTTGAAGATGTATTCCAGAGGGAAGGCGCGCGCCCATTCGCCCACTGCGTAGGAGATTGCGACCTTACCTGTGAGAACATAGCCGACGAGAACATAGTCGGCATTGGATCTGTGGTTCATGAGATAGACGACGATCGCATCGCGCGGAACCTTGTTTACGGCGTCCGGTGAGAGATGTTCGGCTGAAACGCGATAGAACATGTTGAGCAGCCATTTGCTCACTGCGTAGCCGAACCGGTAGTACGCGAGAATATTGAAAAACGGAATTATCTCATCGATGTACTGCTGCACTCGAAGCCAGGACGCCTCTTCGGTGTACGCATTTTCCTGTGCATGCGCGCGCACGGCATCAGCGACTATCGGATTCTTGAGCAGCGATTCACGGATCGAGGCCCGTTTGGTGAGCAGAAACCGGGGCACGTGCGAACCGCGCTTCCTTAAAGAGCGAAGCGCGGCGCGGTTTACCTGATTTCTGATGAAGCCGGGCATGCGCGGCTATTTCTTGGTTACGCGCACGCGCCAGATGTCGGCTTCGTGCTTCCCGATTGTGAAGTACAGGTTTTTTTCGTCCATTGTGAAGTCCAGCTTGTACGATGTCATGTTCGGGTCGTCGAAGCTGACCACGGTTGAAAGGCCGGAACCATCAGCGGAGATGCGCGCAATGTCCATCCTGTCTTTCAGGGACAGGCGGAAATACAGGTATCTTCCGCTCTTTGAGAAGCCCGCGATCTCGGTTGAAGAAGAGTCCGGCGAGCCCTTGAAAAGAACTTTTTCCCTGTCTCCGCTGAGCTCGTGGAGTACAACATCCCCCGAGGGAGCTCGGCTGTACACGATTGACTTGCCGTCCAGCGACCAGCCGGCACCTGCCCCCGCACCAATCTTTCTGACTGGTCCGCCCTGTACCGGAGCGATGTACAGTTCTTGGCCTGTGACGTTATCGCGATTCGAGAAGAACGCGACGTATTTCCCGTCCGGGCTCCAGAAATCGGACCATTCGTGACTGGGGCCACCGACAAGCAGGCGCTGGTTTGTGCCATCCGATCCCATCACGTAAATGTCACGAGTTCCACCCCGCCATGTATGGAAGGAAATCTGACGGTCATCCGGCGACCAGCGCGGCCGGAAATCATCTGCCACGTCGCGGGTGAGCTGTTCCAGCCCGGTGCCGTCTACTTTCATCTTGTAGATGTCGGAATTTCCGGAACGGTCCGAATCGAAGGCAATCCATTGTCCATCGTGGCTCACGCTGAGCGACTCGATTCGCTCGCTTCCCGACATCACTTGTTTCGCCCCGCGGACTGAAACTGGTCCGGAGGCAGGGATTGGAATCGTCCAGATTCCAACTCTCGTATTCAGGACGGAATAGGCGAGAGTTCCATCCGATGCGACCGAGATGCCGTGTATACTCAATCCCGTAGTGAGCCGCTGCGCCGTTCCTCGTGGCGAAAGACCGCTCACCGGCTGAAAATAGATGTCGCGGCCGCCGCGCATTCCGGAGACGAAGAAAATTCCCTCTCCGTCGGGGGACCATGCCGGGCTCACATTCAGGTGAGTACTGTCGCTCATGGGGCGCGCTTCGCTGCCATCCGACCTGGTAATCCATACTACGCTTGGCGACAGATTTGCGAATTGAGCCTGGCCGTAAATAAACCACGCATTCCCGGCCACAAAAGCAATTCTCGAATCATCATGTGACCAGGCCAGCGAATG
>JBKJPM010000261.1:0-11474 GCA_046595175.1 Gemmatimonadaceae bacterium | reverse complement strand
TCGCTCGACGGCGTGCTCCTGGCGCGGGCTGTCATCCCGGGATCGAACGGAAATCTCTGCGGATATGAAGCGACAGTGTCCTTGAGCCATTTGAGAACAGCGGGCGAGGGCCTGCGGCCGGAAGTCAGCACCGAGCTGTCCTTCCACTTAAAGCGAAAAAAGAAACGACTGCCTCTCAGATATTTCGCATTCACCGGCTGGTCCCCGACTGCCACCCGGAAGTCAGCTGCTGTCGGCCAGTAGCGCGAGGATTCCGGATCCACGAGCGTGAGCGGTCCGATTAGCGTTGAGATCAAGGCGCCGAGCATGTCCTGTTCGGCGTGCTGCGTCAGCTCCCACATGGCAAACGATGCGTAGTCACTCAACGCAGCCTCCGCGGCTACGCGGTGTGACTTGGCTGCGGCCTGAGCTTCATACGCGAGCACGCCTGTCAACGCGAGCGCAAAAAGGAGCAGCACCACCATGATCTGCGGCGGCCGCCTACGGACATTTCCTGGGTTGCGTGCCATTATAAAAGAAAATACGCGCGGCAATGGCTGCCGCGCGTATTTCCCGAATCAAAGTTTCGATTCACTTACCGAATCTTGTTGCCATCCACGTCCCATACCTCGACGGTGCCCAGGTTCAGGGCGCGAACTGGCGCTTCGATCGACTTGAGATCGCCTACTGCGACGATCGTGAGATCATTCGGAGTCAACACGGACTTTCCGGCGCGCGCGATATCGCTCGACGTAATCCCTGCAACGCGCTCGCGATAGGTCGTGTAGAAATCGGTTGGCAGACCGTATGTGACAACGTTGGTAATCCGGCCAAGCAGACCCTGGACGGTCTGAACCGAGGACGGAAAGCTGGCAACGATGTTGTTCAACTGGTCGCGAACTTCGTCTGCTGGAACTGCGTCACTGGAAATTCTCTTGTACTCACGCACCGTCTCCGCAATTGCTGAATCGGTTGCGTTCGTACGGACTTCTGATGTAACCGAGAATGTTCCGACCCCTGCGAGCGGGTTATAGCCTGCGAAAGCGCCGTACGTCCAGCCATGCTTCTCGCGCAGGTTCATGTTCATCCGCGCACCGAATCCACCGCCAAGAATCTGCGATGTCCCGAGGATTGCGAAGTAATCGGCATTATCCCACGCCGGAACAGCCTGGCCAATGGAGATCGAAGTCTGAACCGATCCCGGACGATCCACGAGAATTACTCGCGTTCCAGAAACAGTGCGCGCCTTGTTAGCGAGCGGTGCGAGGGTGGGTGCAGGGGTAGCCCAGCCTGCAAACGCCTTCTCTACAGCTGCCCGTGCCTGGGCAGGCGTGATGTCTCCGACCAGCATGACGGTCGTCGTTGCCGGTGAGTACATCGAGCGATGCCACTGAACAACATCGTCGCGTGTTAGCGTTGAGAGCGAAGCTTTCGTACCGCCGTTCAGGCGCGCGTACGGAGTCGCGGCATCATAGACCGACTGCACGAACACCTTGCCGGCGATGCCCGAGCCCTGCGACATATTGCGCTCGTAAGCCGCAATCGTTGAAGCGCGGATGCGCGCGAAGTCAGCTTCTGTAAACGCGGGCTTGGTTACGGTAGTCGCTGCAAGCGCGAGTGCCCGAGGGAAAACCGTTGTAAGCGATGTTATACTTGCAGCCGCAGAGCCGAACGTTCCACTCGTTCCGAATGATGCACCAAGATCCGCCATCTTCTCGGCGATCTGCGCCCCTGTGAGATCGGACGTCCCTTCAGAGAGAAGGTTCGCCGTAAGCAATGCGAGTCCCGACTTGGAAGCCGGCTCGCGCACGGCGCCTGCATCCAGCTGAATGCGGGCGGTAATGATCGGAAGCGAGTGCTTTTCTACGACGGCAATGCGCATTCCGTTCGGAAGCGTCTGCATGCTGATCGGCGGCACTGCATAGGGACGCAAGGGTCCCGGCGCCGGCGGAGTTGTGGCCTGAGCGCCCGCAATAGCTGCGAATGCGACGGCCGCGGCTGCTGAAATTGAGATAAGTCTGCGCATTAGTTGGTACCTGCTGCTGGTTTTTTCGCCGGGACGTAAACGAGAATCACCCGGTTCGATGGAACCAGTCTCTCTTTTACAAGTGCGCGAAGTTGAGGAACCGTGACCGCATTAAGCTCTGCGAGCACATTGTTTACACGGTTGGGATCCTTGAAGAAAGTGTAGGCTTCAGCCAGAGCATCGGCGCGTCCACCAAATCCGCCGGTCGTCTGCAGTCCGTTAATAAAACTGTACTGCGCCGTCTGGCGCATGCGATCAAGCGTAGCCTGGTCGATCTTGGAAACTGCGTTGTCTAGCTCCCAGAGCAGCGCGCGTTCAAGCGAATCAGGATTGGTCGAAGGCTTACCGGCTGCGATAAAGGTGATTGCATCGGCACCATCCAGCAGGTCGAGGTTGAAAGCCGAAACAGCGACTGCTGCCTGCTTGGTGCGGACGAGCGAATTGTAGAACGGGCTCGAACGGCCGCCAGCGAGTACTGCGCTCAGAAGGCTGACAGCTGCTGCCTGATTCGTCCGTGCGCTGGGCATACGATAGGACACGTAGATCTGGGGAGCCGATGCGTTTGCATCCTGGACTACTTCGCGCTTTTCGGCGCCAATCAGTTTCGGTGCCGTTGTGTTTGCAAGAGCCGGCTTCGGCAGTCCGCGCGGGATCCAGCCGAAATGTTTCCGGACCAGAGTCTTGGCCTGTGCGACATCGAAATCTCCGGCAATGACGAGTACTGCGTTATTTGGAGCGTAGTAGGTCTTGAAGAACTTCTTCACGTCGTCTACCGAGGCGGCGGAAAGATCGTCCATCGACCCGATAATGGAATGATGATATGGGTGACCGGCCGGGAAAACGTACGCGCCCGTCTTCTCAAGCCAGGTTCCGTATGGCTGGTTATCAACACTCTGACGGCGCTCGTTCTTCACGACTTCGCGCTGGTTATCCAGCTTCGCCTTGGTCAGAGTTTCCGTCAGCGTACCCATGCGATCGGCTTCGAGCCAGAGCGCCAGCTCGAGGTAGTTGGAGGGAACCTGCTCGAAGTAATTGGTGCGATCCCACGCAGTCGTTCCATTGATATCGGAACCGGCGCGCGCGCCTGCTTTCTCGAGCAGCGCGAAGTGTGCTCCGTCTGCGACATTCTTGGAACCCTTGAACATCACGTGCTCGAAGAGGTGCGCAAAACCGGTGCGTCCCGTCTCTTCGTTCTTGGAGCCGACGTTGTACATAACTTCGGTTGCGACAACCGGTGTGGTGCGGTCGACGCTGTAGATTACGTGCAGTCCGTTCGGGAGCGTCTCCTGAACGAATTCGATTCGGACCTTTGGTGCCTTTTGGGCATCAGCAGACGACGCGAGAAGCGCGGCGAACGCAAGTCCGAGATAGCGGTATCTCATGTATCTCCAGTGGTGTGTGTGTTTCGGCCAAGCTCGCGGACGGTGAGCCTATGCTGTGTGCGCGGGGAGCGCCGGACAAGAATATAGTAGTGGGGCAGCCGAATATCTAATGTTTATCGACTGCCACACCGTACTTCCTAAAAGCCGCTCGAATTGTCCTCGGACTGCCCCGATCGGCCTTCCATTTCCTCATCGTCGTCCCCGAAAAAGCCAGGATCCTCCCTGATTTCACCGATTCTCTCGACGTGTACAGTGCGTCGCATCGTCTGGCCATTCGCGGTGATGGTAACGAGATAGTCCCCTGCATCAACCGAGGGACCCTGACGCGGGCCGCCACCGAAACGGCCGCCGCCACCGCCACCGCCACCTGCACCAAGCGCTCCCGCAGGCCCAGGAGGAGCTTCAGCCGGACGAAGATTGGGCTGATCCGGATCACCCGCTCCGCTAGCTCGACGCCCTCGCGCAGCCATTCCAGCCGTATCCGCTCCCGGCAGAACGTTTCGCGCTCCGGCGGATGTGTCACCCCCGGCTCGCGCGATCGAATCCTGCCGCTGTGTTCGCAAACGCGCAGCTACAGCGCTGTCGCGTCGCTGCGTGGGACTGAGCGGCCGCGAATTCGCCCTTAGATCCCAGGTTACTCTGTGAGTGCCCGGTCCACCCGGCCCCGTGATGCTGCGCACTATGACACCAGCAACATTGGTGATCACGATCTTTGCACTGTCGCGACGTTCGCCGCCCGTGAGACGATAGACCAGCGACGCTCCGTAAGGCGGATTATCTGCTGCATAGTTGTGATTCCCATACCAGCCCTGTCCCCGAGTGACAGTGAACTGATACGCTGTTTTCGGGGTGAAGAAAAATGGTCCGCTCATGCTGGCGTCCTTCATTTCCTCGAGCGGCGCAATGTCGGTGATGAAAATAGAGCGCCCGTGGGTCGCGGCAATCAGCTCTCGTTCGCGGGGGTGGATCTTTAAGTCGTGAACCGGAACGGTCGGCATGCCGGTCATGAACTTTTGCCAGCTTCCACCGCGATTGGTTGACACGTATGCGCCTACATCAGTACCGACAAAAAGCAGATCGCGATTACTGATGTCTTCACGGACCACATGGACGTAGTCCGGCCCACCGGTCGGAAGGTTTCCTACAATCGAGCGGAATGTCCTGCCGAAATCGTTTGACACGAAAACGTACGGATGGAAATCATCATTGCGATGTCCGTCGAAAGTGACGTACACAGTTGCCGTGTCAAAACGGGATGCCTCAACCCGGCTCACCCACGTCTTCGCAGGAACTCCCGCAAAACGCCCGGTGAGACTGGTCCACGTGCCACCGTCATTGGGGGTAACCCAGACATTGCCGTCGTCAGTTCCAACCCAGAGAATACCCGGTCGAACCGGAGACTCCGCGATAGCCGTTATCGTGCCATGAGTCTCAGCTCCCGTCGCGTCCTTAGTGATTCCTCCAGTCGTTTCAAGACTTGCCTTGAGACGGAATGAATCCTTAGCGCTCAGGTCAGGCGAAATCGAATAGAAATTGTCGCCGCGATCAACCGACTTGAGCAGCTGGTTGCCGCCCATGTAAACCGTGCTCGCTGAAAACGGGGACAGAAAGAATGGCGCTGCCCAGTTGAATCGGTACCGCCTGGCAGTATCGGCAGAGGCCCGGCGGCGAAGATCCTGCAGGGCATGCGTGACCTGCGGTGTTTCGGGCTGTGTCGTATCGCCGCGAGCAACGATCACGGAGTCTTCATAGTTTCCGCGCAGATCATTGCCGCGCATGATGGGAGTGCGCGTTCCGTTTACAACATCGAGGCGCGAAGCGTTGCCACCCTGCGACTCGCTGAAGATCAGGTTGGGGTCATTCGGGTCGATCGCCGTGAAGAATCCATCACCGCCCCCGACGTTGAACCAGTCGGAGTTGAGAATTCCGAGCGAGCTTCGTGTTCGGGACGGACCGCACCACGACCCGTTGTCCTGAAGACCGCCACACACGCGATACAATTTCTGCATGTCAAAGCTGACAGCGTAGAACTGACCGAGTGGCATCATGTTCGGAAAATCGTACGTTCCACCCTTATCCCAGGTGATGCCGACTCCGCCGTCTTCACCGAGAATGAAATGATCGGGATCGTTTGGATCAATCCACATGGCGTGCCAGTCAGTGTGCAGCGACAGTGCGCCGCGCCTGTCCGTTTTTCCGCCGTCGTCCGAAAAATGGAACACCGACGACATCCAGTAGATGCGTTCCGGATTCTTTGGGTCCACGCGAATCTGCGAGTAGTAGAAAGGGCGTGCTTCACTGTAGTTCTGCCGCGCATTGCTCTGCTCGTTGCGCCGCATCAGCGTCCAGTTCGAACCACCATCAGTGGACCGATAGATGCCGCTGTTAAGGCGCTGCGCCTTCGCGGTGTCGGGCTTCTGACCTTTCTTCACGGGCATTGAAAGGGTATCGGCCTCGACCCACGTATAGATGTACTTCGGGTTGGACCGCGCTATCGCGATTCCAATGCGACCCTTCATCGTCGCTGGGAATCCACTGCCCGAAATTTCAGTCCATGTATTTCCAGCGTCGCTTGTCTTCCACAGTCCGCTTCCCGGTCCACCGCTTGTCAGATCGTACGGCGTCCTGATGCGATTCCAGCTGGATGCGAAAATGATTTCTGGATTCGTGGGATCCATAGCCATGTCCACGAATCCCGCCTGGCTGCTTATGAACTTCGAAAGTTTCCAGGTCGCGCCACCATCGGTCGATTTGTAGAGTCCGCGCTCTGGATTTCTTCCCCATGCCTTGCCGAGCGCCGCGACATAAACGGTATTCGGATCGGTGGGATGGATGACGATTCGTCCGATATGTTGTGTCGCTTCAAGTCCAACAAGCTTCCATGTCTTACCTGCATCAATTGACTTGTAAACTCCGCCCCCGGGAGAAATCGAGTTGCGGGAATCTTCCTCGCCCGTGCCGAGATAGAGCACGTCAGGGTTGGATGGTGCAATCGCGAGATCCCCCAGCGATACGACTCGCTCCTTGTCGAAGATTGGAGTGAACGTCGTTCCATTGTTGACCGATTTCCAGACGCCACCGGTCGCGGCAACAACGTAGACAATCTTCGGATTTGAGAGAACTGCTTCAATGTCGGTTATTCGCCCCGACATCGTTGCCGGCCCAATCTGTCGCCAGCGGAACGCGGCCAGCGCCGAAGAATCGAGGGGCGTATGCAGTTGGGCCGCAGCGCTGCCTGCAAACACAGTCAGAGCTGCGAAAGACGAAACTACACGGAGAGATCGCATGCATGGAGGAGTGGGAGTGACGGAACATGGGAATCCGAAAAATAGATACCTGCGCTGTAACAGCAATTAGGCTCAATCGTCCTTAACGCTCTGGGTCTCCACATTGTTGAGCCGCGGGAAAGCCCGGCCAACAGTACAAGAGTATTAGGCTATGTTAGTGCTTAACACAGCGGAACTCACATCTACAGGCATATCGGACATGGGTAAGAAGATCTCGATTGAAAGTGCCATGGAAGTCCTGGACCGAGTACCGATTGCCATCCTGGTGCTCGATCCCGACTTCCGCTGCAAATATGCGAATTCCACCACCGAAGTGTTTATGGGCGTGAATATCTCAGAAATAATCGACAGGTCCATATGGGAGACCTTCCCTGCCCTCCAGTCTACCGCATTCGAGCATCAGGTCTCGCGGGCCATGACCGAGCAAAAGCAGATTCCGTTCGAGTTTCATTACGCGCCGGCGGTTAGATGGTTCGACGTCGAGGCCGTGCCTCTGAGCGACGGAATTGCCATCTACATGTCGGACGCAACGGAACGCCGGCGCGCGGTGGACGCATCGAAGAGCACGCGCATCGGTGAAAGCATTCCCGGCCAGAACGCACCCTCAGCGGCGACGGGGAAAACGATTCTCCTTGTGGACGACGATGAATCCATGCGCCGTGTTACCCGGCGAATTCTTACCAAAAATGGATTCAGGGTGCTCGAAGCCGAGCACGGCGCGGACGCGTTGCGGGTGGCGGCAGAGCATGAGGGAGACATAGACTTGCTGGTGACCGACGTACTCATGCCAGGTATTCGCGGTCCGGAGCTCGTCGAAGAACTGATGGTGAGATCTCCGGATCTGCGTGTCCTGTACATGTCAGGCTACACGGAGGATGATATCTCGCGCTGGGGCCTGGATTCCGGAGTAGCATTCATTCACAAGCCCTTCACGTCAGAGGGGTTCTCGGAGGCAGTGAACGAAGTTCTTTCTCCGGGTCACTAGGCTTGCTTAGAGAGATCTTTCCTCGGCAGGGTGAGAATAAACGTTGAACCCTTCCCGGGTGAGGTGATCACCCGGAGGTCACCAGCCATGGCGCGGGCAAGATCCCGGCTGATCGACAGGCCCAGCCCCGTTCCTTCGTGGCTGCTGCGATGCACCCGATCGAGCTGAACGAAGGGCTCGAAAATACTTTCCACCCGTGCAGCCGCGATTCCGGGTCCCGTATCAGTGACTTCGACGGCCATTTCTTCCGCGGTCGCGCCGCATTGAACTGTAATGCTGCCGCCGGCAGGCGTGAACTTGGTAGCGTTGGATAAGAGATTAAGCAGAATCTGCTGAACCTTCTCCGGATCTGCGTAGGCTGTGAAAGTTGAATCGCAGCAATGGTAGTTGTACGACAGCGTCCTTTCCTTGAGCTGTGGGGCAACGAGCTCTTCAAGCGAAGACAGCGTGTCGTGCATCGAGATTTCCTGAAGATTGAAATTGACTTTTCCAGCCTCGATTTTCGCGAAGTTGAGAATGTCGTTGATAAGCGACAGCAGGTGCCGCTGGCTTCGCTGGATTCGCTCGAGGTCCTGTACCTGCTCCCTTGTAACCGGCCCGCGAATTCCTTCCAGTATCAATTCCGCATAGCCACCAATCGCGTTTAGCGGAGTGCGGAGCTCGTGACTCATGGTCGCAAGAAACTGTGCCTTCGCATCGTTGGCGGCTTCTGCTTCGCCCCGGGCTGAGCGTTCTGCCTCATACGCAGCTTCCAGTTCCCGTTGGGTCGTTTCAAGTGCGACGGTCTGCGCCTTCAGTTCGTCGGAATGCGCTTCGAGCGCCATCGCCGCATGCTTTAACAGCTCCTCCTGCCGAGCCCGCTCCGAAACATCCCGCAGGAAACCCGAGAAGACCCGCGCTTCGCCATCCCGGAACTCGCCAAAGGAAACCTCCAGTGGAATCTCCACGCCGCTTTTTGTGAGTCCGGGGAGCATGACTGAATCCCAGCTGATGAATCGCTCTCCCGTCTTGATGTACCGGCTGAGCCCGGCAAAATGGCGGCTGCGCATACGCTCCGGTATCAGCATATCCATCGTCCTACCGACTAGCTCCTGCGGCTGGTAACCGAAAATTCGCTCGGTCGCCGGATTCACGGACAGGATTACACTGTTGTGGTCCATCGTAATGATTGCGTCGGGTGCAGTCTCTGCGAGGACGCGGTACCAGTTTGCGCTGTCGGTACGGCTCGGCATTGGGCAGAATCGTTGGGGTTAACCCATCTCCTTATGGCAATCCTGCGGCCAGCACGGTGGATTCAGGCCATCGAGTTGATCGCGCGCCGCGCAAATTCCGACAACACAAGTTTGCCACTCGCGGCTGCTCTCGACCTCAGCAATTCATCCCAGGATTCAGTCCCCTCCCAGAAGGCAGACTTGAGGCGCAACATGGCTTCAGGATTACTCGCAGCCAACGCCTTTGCTCTCGAACCGACCTCTCGATCCAGGTCGGCCGCGGTCTTCATGACCGAAGCAAACAATCCGTGGCGCTCTGCCCATGCTGAATCACGCCACTCCGCGTCAACTGCAAGCGCACTGAACGCGGCAAGGCCGATCTTCTTTTCTATTACAGGACCAACCACGAAGGGACCAATCCCGACCGCGAGTTCACTGAGCCGGACGGATGCGGCCGCAGTCGCTACTGCATAGTCGGATGCCGCAACGAGCCCCACTCCCCCGCCCACGGTCTTTCCCTGCACGCGTGTCACGATGAACTTCGGCGCGCGAATCATCGCGAGGATAAGCGTGGCGAATCCCGTGAAGAATGCTGTTCCGTCCGCCTCGTTGGATATCGCCTTCAGCTCGGAGAAGGATGCCCCCCCGCAGAAAGCACCTTCGCCCTCGCTCCGCAGAACAATTACTCGCGCGTGCGGATTCGCGCCCGCTTCGTGAACTGTCCGCGCCAAGTGCGCGAGCAAAGATCCAGGGAGCGAATTCCCCTTGGGATGCGAAAACGTGATTGTCGCAATCCTGTCGGCGACGCTGGTTTCAACTATTCCCGATTCAGTCATGACCTAATCTTACTTTTCCGTCAAAGGTGGGGCTACGGATGCTAACTTTTGGAGCGAAACTCGCATACGTTTACAGGTATGCAGACCAACCCACCTGATCTGTCAGACGCGGAGCGAACCAACAATTTCGAAGCGCGAATTGCGCGGGGCGAATCCATCGAGCCGAAAGACTGGATGCCGGACAAATACCGCAGCCAGCTCATTCGAATGATGTCACAACATGCCCACTCCGAAGTTGTGGGAATGCTGCCCGAAGCCAACTGGATTACCCGCGCTCCGAGCCTGAGACGGAAGATGTCCCTGCTGGCAAAAGTGCAGGACGAGGCCGGCCACGGACTTTACATATACTGCGGAGCAGAGACGCTTGGCATCGATCGAGCCGAGCTCGTAGAACAGCTCCTGTCGGGAAAAGCGAAATACTCGAGCATCTTCAATTATCCCACACTTTCGTGGGCAGACATGGGAGTGATCGGGTGGTTTGTTGATGGGGCTGCAATCGTGAACCAGACCGTCCTCGCCAAGGCGTCATATGGACCTTATGCCCGGGCGATGATCCGGATCTGCAAAGAAGAGAATTTTCATAAGCGGCAGGGATACGAAATTGTTGCGACTCTTGCCAGCGGCACTCCCGCCCAGCGCGCGATGATCCAGGATGCTGTCAATCGCTGGTGGTGGCCCTCTCTCATGATGCTTGGCCCCAGCGACAAGGATTCACCGAATACCGCGGAGCTTATTCGCTGGCGTGTGAAGCGAAAAACAAACGATGAGCTTCGTCAGCGCTTTGTGGATCTCACCGTCCCGCAGGCTCGCGCGGTCAACGTGACTCTTCCTGACCCTACTCTCAAATACAACGAGGAAACGGAGCATTGGGAATTCGGCGAGATCGACTGGGACGAGTTCTGGGCCGTTGTTCGGGGAAACGGGCCCTGCAATCGTGAGCGTATCCAGGCCCGGCGGGATGCGCACGAAAATGGAAAGTGGGTGCGCGATGCTGCGGCAGCATATGCGGAGAAGCAGCGGGAGAAATCCCAGTCGGCGGCCGCATAGCCAGGATGACGAATCAATCGCCAGACCCCGCGACAGCAAATCACAACGGAGATACTCAGTGGCCGCTCTGGGAAGTTTTTACACAGGCTGATAAGGGAGCTCCGTTCGAACACGCTGGCAGCGTACACGCACCGGATCCCGAGATGGCTCTCCAGAATGCGCGGGACGTATATGCCCGCCGCAATGAGGCGGTAAACCTGTGGGTCGTTCCGTCGGAATCGATCACTGCGTCAACGCCAGAAGATGTCGGGCCGTTCTTCGATCCCGCTTCCGACAAAGCATACCGGCATCCCCAGTTCTACAAAGTTCCTCGCGGCGTCCGCGGCGTTTAGTCCGCTCGAATACGGATGAGCGATTCAACTGATCTGTTTGAGTACCTGATTCGCCTGGGCGATGACCGTCTAGTTCTCGGCCATCGCCTGTCTGAATGGTGCGGACATGGCCCGATCCTCGAGGAAGACATAGCAACGGCGAACATCGCTCTCGATCTCGTCGGCCAGGGAACTTTGTTCCTCAAGCTCGCAGCCCAGATCGAAAACGCAGGACGCAACGAAGATGCTCTCGCATTCTTTCGCGAAGCAGTCGATTACCGAAATCTGCAGCTTGTCGAGCTGCCCAAGGGCGATTTTGCATTCACGATGATGCGCCAGTTTCTATTTGACGCGTTCAGTGTGCACCTCCTGGACGCGCTGCAGAAAAGCTCGAACGCGGATATCGCCGG
>JBKJPM010000179.1:0-18380 GCA_046595175.1 Gemmatimonadaceae bacterium | reverse complement strand
CGGTCGACGTCGCCCCACCGGCCTGCTGCGGCGTAAGCGTAAATGAATCCAGCCAAACGCTGCGGATTATTGGGTTCCACTTGATACGCTCGTTCCGCGGCATGAATAGCGCTGTCCGGAAATCCGGACCACGAATACCAGAGTGTTAAAAGGGACCATGTGCCCGGCCACGAGACGGAGTCGATTTGCAAAGCTTTTTGCAACTGAGCCCTCGCATCCGAAAAGCGGCGCTGATTGAGATATTCGCCGCCAATATTACCCGCAACTATCACCGACAACGGATCCAGCCCTGCGGCTTTTCTCAGATCACTGAGCGCCTGATCAGACATGCCTCTTCGCTGATAACTGGACGACCGCCAGAGATACAAAAGTGAATTGTTCGGATCGAGCTTTTCTGCGGAAGCAAATTCCCTTTCGCTTTCTCCGAATTCCCCATGATTCGATGCAGCATAGCCGAGCGCGATATGCGCATCTGCAGACGTTGAATCAAGTTTGAGAGCCTCGTGAGCGGCAATTCTTCCGAGCGAATCTTTGTTGATTCCTGTATAAGGTTGATAGACAACGTACGCCTGAGCGAGGCCAGCGAACGCTCTGCCGAATTTCGGATCCTTTTCGATTGCACGCTGGAAATACCTGATGGCAGAATCGAGCGACGGCCCGTTCCGTTTGGTAAGAAAGAATCTGCCCCGTAAATAGTCGTCATAGGCTTGGGCGTTCGACGTTCCACGGGCATCCACTGCTACTCCGGTGGCAACGTCTCCGCGCAGCGTCGGCGAAATTGCCTTCACTATCGCGTTAGTAAATTCGTCCTGAACCGTAAAGACGTCACCAGCCCGGCTTTCGTAGGTACCTGACCAGAGCACCAGTCCGTTCGATGTATTTGTCAGCTGAGCGATCACACGCAAACGGTCGCCCGCGCGTCGAACGCTTCCTTCGATAACCGCGCCAACATTCAATGCTTTTCCGATTTCCTGGGCGGATGCCTGCTTTCCCTTGAACGAATAGGAGGACGTTCTTCCGGCCACCTGCACGTCCGGAACTCGCGACAGCGCGTGAGCCAGCTCGTCGGTCATTCCATCGGTGAAGTATTCATCCTCTGACTTGCCCCCGGTATTGGTGAACGGAATCACAGCAATGGTCTTGATCGCGCTGGCACCGTTTATCGGGGGCGCGGGATCGGAGTTTGTCCTGGTAGCCGCAGGAGAAAACCGATCGCGCAAGCCAAAAACAACTGCGACCAAAAGCGCAGCAGCTATACCGCTGCCGACCCACTTCTTTGCCCGCGACGACAATCCCGCACCCGTACGAGTTGTGCTCGTTGTCCGCTTGTGAATTCCTGTCCCTGTAGACAGCGCAGGGTCTTCCAGGACACGCAGAATCTCCGCTGCACTTTCTGGCCTGTTGACAGGCTCCTTTGCCAGACACTGCATCACCAGGTCGGCAAACATTGGTGGTGTGTCCGAGCGCTGGCTCACAATATCTGCGGGCTTCTCAGCGAGATGCGCTGTAATGAACTGCTGCGCTGTCGTCTTTCCGGCAAATGGGTGGGCACCGGAAAGCATTTCATACGCGACAACGCCGAGCGCGTACAGGTCCGCGCGTTCATCAACCTTGTCGCCCACCGCCTGTTCGGGCGCCATGTACGCCGGAGTTCCGAGCGAGGTTCCGACAACCGTTAGCGTTCCACCCGGCGCATCGGTCTTCGATGCGGACAGCGCCTTCGCGATTCCGAAATCCGTAACGACAGCAACCCCACCCGCCAGAAGGATGTTTTCCGGTTTTATGTCGCGGTGGACGACGCCCTTTCCGTGCGCGTACACCAGCGCGCGTGTCACATCCCTCAGTACTGAAATCGTTTCAGTGATTCGGAGCGGACCCTTGCCAAGCCGCGCACGCAGCGACTCACCGTCTACATAAGGCATCGTGTAATAGGGCAACCCGTCAGAGTCGCCCGCGCCTATCACACTCACGATATTCGCCTGCTGCAGCTGCGCCGCGAGCTTGATCTCACGCTCGAACCTGTCGGCGCTCATTCCCTGTATGAGCTCCGGCATCAGCACCTTGATCACGACTCTTCGCCCGAAACGCGTTTCCTCGGCCACAAATACGCGACTCATTCCCCCGCCGCCGAGCTCGCGCTCGATCGTGTAGGATGATCCGAGGGTCTTTTGAAGCTGATCGCGAAGAGTCAAGGTGAGTGCAACTTGTTTTGCGCCATCAGAGTGGTCAAGCGAAAAAGCGGAAGAGCGTCACACGTATTTCGGCGGCGGATTTCTTGTGGCGGCCTACGGGGTCCTAAAGAATCGCTACTGTGGACGCTTACAGGGAAATAATGTGTCGCCTGCGGCGGCGAGTTCGCGGAGTCACGGAGATCGCTCAACCGCTTTTCCGGGAACGGCGTCACGAAGAGTGGATCAATGTCGTAAACCCGTACTTTTGAAGTTCTCTGCGACCTCTGCGCCTCCGGGAACTCGCGGCCGCAGGCCGCACCATTATTTCAGGGTAAGTGAGTAGTGAGTAGTGTCGCACGTCGGGTTACATTCCAAGGCACATGAAGATCTACACGAGAACTGGCGACAAGGGCGACACCGGCCTCTTCGGCGGCGGCCGTGTTGACAAGGATCATCCCCGCGTCGACGCCTACGGCGAGATCGATGAACTGAACGCCGTTCTCGGCATCGCACGCGCTGCAAACCGGGAGCCGCGCATCAATGAAATAATCCTCGGAATTCAGCGCGACCTGTTCAGCATCGGCGCTCTGCTCGCAACGCCCGATCATCAGAAAATGGAAGACCATCTCACCAAAGCGGTGATCGGTGAATCGCGAGTCGCGGAACTCGAAGCATACATAGATGAATGTGACCGCGAGCTCCAGCCCTTGAAAGCATTCATCATTCCCGGCGGCACACAGTCCGCTTCCGCACTGCACTTTGGACGAACCGTTTGCCGACGCGCTGAACGCCAGATCGTTTCACTCAGTAAAGAGCTGGAGCTTCCCCCGATAGTCGTGGTCTACGTAAATCGCTTGTCCGACCTGCTATTCACCCTCGCGCGACTGGCCAACGCCCGCGCCGGGACCGTGGAAGAAATCTGGTAGGTGGCGCTCCCATCTAAGGACAATTTTGGGGTCGGCTATCCAATAGCCATCGAACCGGGATTGCTCACCCGACTCGGCGCGCATCTCTCGGTGATCCCCAAGGGAACAAGACTCGCCCTCATCACCGATTCCAACGTGGGTGCGCTTTACGCCGAACAGGCGGCCAAAGCGGTCGGCGGCAACCTGGAAACGATCGTCCTTCCACCCGGCGAATCCCAAAAATCCCGTGAGGTCTGGGCCACAATAACCGACCACCTCCTCGGCCTGGGTTTTGGACGGGACTCTGCCCTTCTGGCATTGGGCGGAGGTGTGATAGGGGACCTCACCGGGTTCGTCTCGGGTACTTATATGAGAGGGATCCAGTACATCCAGATCCCCACCACCCTGCTCGCCATGGTGGACGCGTCGGTAGGTGGAAAAACGGGTGTGGACACGCCTGGCGGGAAGAACATGGTGGGAGTTTTCCACCGTCCTTCAACAGTGGTAGTTGACCCGCAAGTGCTTGATACACTTCCACTTACACATCTGCGCTCGGGTTTTGCAGAAGTAATCAAGCATGGCGTGATCGCTGACAAGGCTTATTTTGCACAAGTCGCAGAATCTGTAGGTCGGTTGGTTGCACCTGAAGGCCGAAGCTCAGAGGGTTTGTCCTCGCTCATCGTGCGCAGTGTGCGGATAAAGGCGGAAGTCGTCGCCGGCGACGAGCGTGAGATGGGCCGACGAAGGATTTTGAACTTCGGCCACACAATCGGTCACGCAGTGGAAGCAGCCAGCAGCTATTCCCTTCTTCATGGCGAAGCTGTGGCCATCGGAATGGCGCTGGAAAGCCGCCTGGCCGAACGGGCAGGAATCGCTGAAATGGGTACCACAAGTAAGGTGGTTGAGGTTTTGACGAAAGCTGGCCTGCCGCGTCTGGTTCCAGATGGAATCTCCGCGGATGAATTGATGGATTTAATGCAGTCGGACAAGAAGAATCGCGCGGGAAAGATCGAGTTTGCGCTTCCGATGTCGATTGGGAAAATGTTCGAGGCAGATGGCAGGTGGAGTGTGCCGCTGGATGCGGCGCTAATCAGGGAGGTTTTGAATGAAAAAAACTGATTGGATCAGGCTGGCCATCGCGGTCGTTGTCGCATTCGTGTTCGTGAAAACTGGCGCGACTCGTCTTCCGCTGGGGGCCATGCTTATTCGCCATTCGCCTGTGGTTGTTTATGGCGAGCCGATGCTCAAGCCGCTGATTGTCACTGCGAAGAAATCCGTTGTGACGGCGCGCGGTGTTCTCGAGCGCGCCACTGCCGGCATTCCCGTACCAATTTCGCTGACGCAATACTGCCTCCAAGGTGAAACCCGGCGCGGACGCTTTGTGCGTCCCGGAATCGTCGCCGCCGATCCACGCATCTTCCCTCTCGCCCGCTACGTCGAGGTGTACATGGGCGAGAAGTACATCGGACGCTACCTGGTTGACGACACCGGCGGAAATGTGAAGGGCGCGACACTCGATATCTGGACTCCATCCTGCCACCAGGCAACGCGCTTCGGTCGTCAGTGGGGCAAAGCAATTCTCGTCGCCAGCGAAGAGGAGCAGATTCCTCATCCGGCACCGCTGGAGATCAACGATATCCAGGATCTGCGGGCGATCGGATCTTTATTGGACGGGATAGCAAAGAGGTAGCACCGACTCCATTTCGCAGAAGAAGCGCGGCATTTGGAGTTTGCGTCCCCCGAACAGATCCCAACTGCTCAGTTGGCCCACCAATTGCGCGACCTATCAGTCTACGCCCACTCGAGGCAGATAAACACATGTCATCGTTCAGCACTTATCTCATTGGATTCATTGTACTTGTCGTCGGTCTTGCCGTCGCTGCGTACCTCGTAAACGTTCCCCCGACCTGGATTGCTGTTGGCGTAATCGTCATGATCGGCATCGGGATTCTTACCGGGACAAGCCGGACTAAACAGAAAGATCCGCCGACTCCGCCAAGCCCTTAATGGCATAGAACGTGGCTGTTGACCTGCTCAGTGCCCCCGATTAACGTGCGCAAACAGGTTGGTCATTACGCGGGTTGAGCAACACTCGCCGAACGTTTTGCCGCCACAGGGGCTTGTATGCAGACGACTGCCGAAAGCAGATCAAAGGGCTTTTTCCGTTCCTCGCCGTCCACCGCTTTCGACCAGTACCTGCAGGACATTCGAAGGCTCCCACTAATTACAGATGTAGAAGAGGAACGCCGGCTCGCGCGTCGAGCTCAGGCGGGTGACGAAAAAGCGGCGGAACGCCTTGTAACGGCGAACCTCCGCTTTGTCATTTCATATGTGAAGAAGTACCAGGGGCACGGACTCGACCTGAGCGAACTGGTGGCTATCGGAAACGAAGGGCTCCTCAAGGCTGTCAGAAAGTTCGATCCGGAGCAGGGCGTCAAGTTCATCTCGTACGCAGTGTGGTGGGTTCGCCAGGCCGTACTGAAGGCACTCGCCGAGCAGACCCGCTCGGTCCGTATCCCACTCAACCAGAATTCCCAGCTTATCAAGTTGGCTCGTGCTGAAACCGTTCTCTCCCAGGTTCTCAAGCGAGATCCGACCGATCAGGAAATCGGACGCCTTCTCGACGAGACGCCGGACCAGGTGCGCTCCGCGAAGCAGATGTCCGCAATTGAAATTTCGCTGGACGCTCCCGTGGACCGGTCCGACCGCGAAGCATCCACTCTCGGCGAGCGTTTTGCCGGAGTAGATGGTGCCGAAATCGAAGAGGTCACTGACTTCAACCTGATGAAGGAATTCATTGATCGTGTTTTCCGGAAATACCTGACGCCGCGCGAACGCAAGATTCTCCACCTGTACTACGGACTGGAGCAGGGCTCCGAAGCAATGACGCTCGAAAAAATCGGCGCACTCATGGGGGTCACCCGCGAGCGTATCCGCCAGATACGCGAGCGCGCATTCGAGAAGCTTCGCGAATCGCCAGACGGATCGGCGCTATCCGGATTCTGGACAACCGCGTAACTCGGCAGCCAGCCGGTCGTTGACCGGTTCGAAGCCCGCGCGGAAATTCCGCGCTCTCATCGTAGAAGATCAACCTGCGATCCGGTTCGCACTGAGCCGGTATTTTACGCGCCGTAAATGGCTGGTTGACGAAGTGGGGAATGGGGGCGAAGCGCTCGAGCGGCTTCGGCAGTCCGATCCCGCTCACTACGACCTGATTATCTCGGACATGAAAATGCCGGTCGTATCCGGCATCGAGCTGCACGCAGTTCTCTCAGACGAAATGTCGCACCTCCTGCCAAAATTAATTTTCAGCACAGGTGATAGCTCCTCGGAGGATGTCTCGGAATTCGTCTCGCGCACGAATTGCACTGTCATAACGAAACCTTTCGAGCTCTCGTTGCTCGACGCCATTCTCATCGGAATCGACCAAGCCGGAGCCTGATGCAGCAACAATCCATACCAGCCTTCCTCAATGAAAAGGCCGGAACCGCGGAAGACGCAAAAGCCAGCCTCGAAAAGTCCGGCTCCTTTGACATCCACGTTGTTCATCCCGAAAAACTCAAGGCCGCAGTCGAAGCCGAAGTAAAGAAGGGGGCGAAGCGAATCCTGGTGTCAGGCGGCGATGGGTCAATCGCAACAGCGGCTTCGGTCCTCGCAGGAACGGAGGTCGAGCTTGCCGTGCTTCCCGGCGGAACGCTCAACCATTTCGCCCGGGACAATGGAATTCCGACCGACTTTGCGGAGGCGCTTGAAGTCGCGACTGGGGACACGACGCGCAAGGTCGATGTTGCTTATGTGGGTGACCGGTTATTTCTAAACACCAGCTCGATCGGCGCCTACGTAACCTTCGTACGCGTCCGTGAAAAATTCGAGAAGCGGTTCGGCTACCGTATCGCCAGTGCTCTCGCATTCCTGCGGATCATGACGCGCCTTCGGCCTGTTCGGGTGACTGTCGAAGTTGATGGAAGAGCCAACACCTACCGGAGCCCGATGGCGTTCGTAGGTGTCGGGGAGCGCGAGCTCAAAATGCCATCCCTCGGCAGTCGCGTAGAGAATGGACAACGCGGCCTTGAGGTTATGGTAGTAAGTGGAAGCTCCGCCGCCCGCGTAATGGCGCTCGCACTCGCTGCAGTAGCCAGGGGAACCAAGAGCGCATCTCGCACACCCGAAATGGATAGTTTTATTGTTGAGAAGTTCGCCATCGAGCTCCGCCACGCATCAGCAGGAGTCGCGGTGGACGGCGAGATAGTCGTGATGGAGACCCCGCTCGAGTACCGCATTGCGCGTGACGCCCTGACGGTCGTCGTGCCATCCGCATCACAGCCGAAACAGGACAACACAGGAAAGGATTGATATCCCGGGGAATTGTTGACGAGCTGCGCGAAATTGTGGGTGACAGGTTCGTCCTCAGTCGCCCGCAGGAATTGCTCGTCTACAACTCCGACGGACTCCCCGGCTATCGAAAGCAGCCATCGCTGGGCGTCTTCCCCGGGACACGCGATGAAACGATCGCAGTTGTACGCCTGCTGGCTCGCGAGAAACTCTCCTACGTACCACGCGGTGCAGGAACAGGCCTTTCAGGCGGCGCGCTCGCAGACGACGTTGTGCTCCTGGGACTCAACCGGCTCACTCGAGTTGTTTCCATAGACGTGGAAAACCGGCGCGCCACAGTCGAGCCCGGGGTGGTCAACCTGCGGCTGAATCGTACGGTCGCTCCACACGGCTTGCTGTACGCTCCCGACCCCTCGAGCGAAGCCGCCTGCACCATTGGCGGCAATGTCGCGGAAAATGCCGGCGGACCGCACTGCCTCAAGTACGGTGTCACCCTGAACCACGTTCTCGCCATTGAAGCGATTCTTCCCAACGGCGAAATCGTTCTTCTCGGCGATCGCGAAGGAGAATCCGCCGGACTCGACCTGCTCGGCGCCTTCGTCGGATCGGAAGGATGCTTCGGGGTCGCACTCGAGATCACTGTTCGACTGCTGAGAAAACCGCCAGCGGTCCGAACGATCCTGGCGGATTTCATGTCAGTCGAGAATGCAGCCCGCGTCACATCCGCAATTGTCGCATCCGGAATTGTCCCGGCAGCACTCGAGTTCATGGACGGCCCGACAATCCGCGTTGTGGAAGATTCCATTTATGCAGCCGGATATCCGCGCGATGCAGAAGCGATCTTGCTCATTGAGCTGGATGGACTGGAAGCAGGAGTGGAGCGCGATCTGGAAACTGTGCAGAAGGTTTGCACTTCCGGTGGGGCGCGAAATGTCCGCGTCGCGCGCGATGACGCGGAGCGAATGAAGTTGTGGCAAGGCCGAAAGAAGGCATTTGGCGCCATGGGCAGGCTATCGCCGCACCTGGTCGTTCAGGACGCAGTGATCCCGCGTACGAAGCTGCCTGAGATTCTTTCCACCATTCACGCAATCAGCGAGAAGTACAACGTTATCGTATGCAACGTGTTTCACGCGGGCGATGGAAACCTGCATCCGAACATCTCATACAACGCCGACGATCCCGCCGAAGCTGAACGCGTACACGAAGCCATGCGCGAGATAATGGGTGCGTGCGTTGATGCGGGTGGGAGCATTACCGGTGAGCATGGAGTCGGACTCGACAAGCTGGACTACATGCCGCTGATATTTTCGCCGAGCACGCTGGCAACCATGTGCGACCTGCGGAGAGTGTTCGATCCGGACAAGCGCGCAAATCCAGGCAAGGTTGTGCCCGTACATTCCTGCCGAGAGTGGTTTGCAGCACCGGGAGCGCGCACATGAGTCAGGCAATCGAAGACATCCAGGCATCGGTTCGGAACGCGAGCGAAACACACGCGCCCCTCACAATCCAGGGACGTGGCACCTGGAGCTCTGCGTATCGGCATGCGTCCGCAGCGACCGAGCTTTCGCTCTGGAATTTTGCAGGAGTGCAGGAATACGTGCCCGGCAACTTGACGATGACTGTTCGCGCCGGCACCACACTGCATGAAATCGCGGAGATTGCGGGAGCGGAGAACCAGTGGCTGCCGCTGGATCCCTACGGAGATAGATCGGGAACTATTGGTGCAACTATTTCGAGCTGCTCGTACGGACCACTGGTGACGGCGTTCGGAACGCCGCGCGATCTTGTGCTCGGCGTCGAAGCGGTTCTGGGCAGCGGAGAGGTTGTTCGGGGCGGGGGGCGCGTAGTGAAAAACGTCGCAGGCTACGACCTGTCGAGATTGCTCACAGGATCATGGGGAACGCTCGGTGTGATCAGCGAGGTGACACTCCGGCTCTTTGCAAAGCAGGAGACCGAAGCGACGATTGCATTTTCGCTTCCGGACAAACGCAACGCGATTGCGGAAGTTGTTCGCGGAATTCGATCGGCCCCAATGTTTCCCTGGGCGATGGAAATGCTGGATCCTCATCTCGCCGCAGCATTGGGATTGGGCGAGAAACAAACTCTGGTCTTCAGGTTTGGCGGAAATAAGAACGTGGTCAGCTCACAGCTGACTGTGGTGAACTCGCTCGGCAAAACGCAGCAGGTCGAAAACGACCTTTGGCCGAAGCTCGCGTCCATACCGCACGCGTGGTCCATGCGTGTATCCGGACTTCCCTCCAACCTGATGGATACGTGGGACGCCGCGGGACAGCTCGTCGCAAATGCAGGCGGAGGATTCCGGAGTGCGACCCCCGAACGCGGAGTCGTCCGCGTATTGTTTCCTCAGGAAGTGGATTCAGGAAAACTTTTCACAGCACTGGGTCAATTCGCAGCCTCGGGTGGTGCATCGGGATTGAAAATAGTCATTGATGCGATGCCATCGCTTTCGCCGCTCGCAAGCTTCGAGAATGGGCGGACTGTCGCGAACGGGCTTTCCTCGGGAATCAAGAAAGTGTTTGACCCCAACAACATCCTGAATCCGGGACTGCTCCCACAATGACAGCGGCAATAGGCACTCCGGACCAGGGGCCACCATGCGCCCTGCCGGGAACTCCGCTGGCAAACGCCAAGCGGGGAATCGATGCGTGCGTGCACTGCGGATTCTGCCTGCAGGCCTGCCCGACATACCTCGTGCTCGAAGATGAGAATGACAGTCCGCGCGGGCGGATTTTTCTCATGCGATCCCTGCTTGAAGGAACCATTCAGATCACCGATGAATCGGTTCAAACGCACATTGATCGCTGTCTCGGCTGCAGGGCATGCGAAACTGCCTGCCCAGCGGGAGTTCCGTACGGACATCTTCTGGAAGCGACGCGAGCGACACTGCGTGCAGGGGGCGACGTGCCCCTTCTCGCGCGATTTACGCTCTGGATTTTCGCGCATCCACTATTGATGTCGTTGGCCATGTTGGGTGCGCGCCTGATAGCTGCGACACCGATCCCGACAGTCTTGGCGCGCCTCAAGGGACGAATCAGTTTTGCGATGGCGATGCTTGCGGCATCAACGAACTCGCTGGAACGCGGCAGATACGCAGTGCCCAGCGAGGGCCCGCGCGGGAAGACCGCCATTCTTCGTGGCTGCGTAATGGAAGGACTGTTCACCGAAACGAACCGGGCGACCGAACGCGTACTCGCCGTCAACGGGTACGCAATAGTTGATGCTCCAGGACAGCGCTGCTGCGGAGCCCTGCACGCACATGCTGGTGATCTCAACACCGCCCGCAAGCTCGCGAGAAAGAATATTGCGGCATTCGAAAATTCCGGAGCGCAGTGGGTTGCAGTGAATGCCGCCGGATGCGGTGCAATGATGAAGGAATACGCTCATCTTCTCGCGGACGATCCCGACTGGGCCGAGCGTGCGGCCAACGTCGCCGCGCGCGTTCGGGATGTGAGCGAGCTGCTCGCGGAGGCAGGGCCGGTCCAGGGAGGACCGCTCCCATTCAAGGTGACCTACGATGCGCCATGTCATTTGCAGCATGCTCAGCGTGTGACACAGGCGCCCTTTGCCGTCCTATCCGCCATTCCCGGACTCGAGCTAATCCCCCTGCATGAGTCCGATCAGTGCTGCGGGGCCGCCGGGATTTACAATCTCATCGAACCGGAAACGTCCAATCTCGTCCTCGACCGGAAGCTGGTCAACATTGCGGAGACCCACGCCAGATTTGTCGCAACAGGCAATCCAGGCTGCCTGATGCAGATTGGTGCGGGGCTTATTCGGGATGGATCTCACACGCGGTCCATTCATCCAGTGGATTTATTGGATGCGTCGTACGCGGCGGCCGAGACGTTGCTGGCCATATCCCCGAAGCAACGTGGCTTTTAGGCCGTTTTTCCGACCCCAAGCGCTACTATAATTAAAAAATGAGCATGTCAGCCGACTACGCCGTCCTTCAAAGCGCCGCTGTTCTTTTCGACCGAAGCGACCGGATGCGCATGCGTATCCTTGGAGGGAAAGCGGCGGAGCTCATGACCGGACTGGTTACCAATGACGTCCTCTCACTTACTCCCGGCGACGGTCAGTACGCGGCAGCACTGACGCCGAAAGGAAAAATTCTCGCTGACCTGAACATTTTCGCGCTCGAAGATGGCCTGCTGCTGGACACATCTTCCAGGGCTGCGCCTGGCCTGCGCGAGATGATCCGCAAGTTCGTGAATCCCCGAATCGCAGCTTATCGGGATATCACCGAGACAACTGCCGACCTGACTTTGGCGGGCAATGGTGCCCGGTTGATTGCCAGCCGCATCAGTGGAATTCCGGGTGAGACATTGGGCGCACTTCCCCACTTTTCCCACCTCCGGTTCCGTAATAACGACCTTCTGGCAAACGCGCCGGATGATGACGATCGCTTTGCGATGGTCACCCGGATGCCTGACCTGGACACTGAGACCTACTCGCTGATTTTTCCGGCAACGCTGCGCGAAGAGGTTACTCGCTCCTTGCTCCGATTCGGAGCTGTGCATGGAAGCACCGCTCTCTGGCAGACGCTCCGCATCGAGGCGGGACGGCCGGAATGGGGTGTGGACATGAACGAGTCAACGCTTCCACAGGAAGCGAACTTCGACGACCTCGGCGCGATCTCCTACACGAAGGGCTGCTACGTCGGACAGGAAACCGTCGCGCGCATTCACTTCCGCGGACACGTCAATCGCTTCCTCAGGAAAGTGAAGTTTCTTTGCGGTGCCCCGCCCCCGTTAGGTGCCCAGCTGGTGGATGACGATGGTCAGCCCGTAGGCGAACTGAGGAGCACGGCGATCTCACCGCGGCAGGGTGGGATTGGAATCGCGATGGTCAGGCGTGAGGTTGCTGCCGGAACCAGTCTGGAGGCGAAGTGGGAAGGCGGTACCTGCACCGTCCAGGTGACCGGAAACGAGAAAGGCGCGACTGTTTAGTCGCGCCTTTCCGTAAAAAAACCACGAAAAGAAAGTTACTTCTTCTTCATGGTGTCTTTCATCATCATCGTGTCTTTCATGGTCGTATCGGCCATCTTCATGCCGGTATCCATTGCTGCCGGTGCCGGTGCCATTGCAGGCGCTGCGGTATCGGTCGCTGCTTCGTCCTTCTTCGCGGTGCAAGCCGTTACGGCGAGGATCGCGGCTACGAGTGCCAGGCGCTTCATGTACAGTCTCCTTAAGGGGGCAGATTGGTTAATCGCCTGTCGTGCACATTAAGGTGCTCGTTGGCGCGTCTTCAAGTTACGTTTGCCGGTCATCTAGTCAAGCAAAACAGATGTAAGGGAAGTTTAAGCATTCTGCGCTTCCCAGCTCTTTCAATAGATTATTCTCAAGCATTCCAGCCGGGAGCAATCGTTGCCGAAATACCCCCAAACATTTGGCGAACTCAAACGTTCACCCTGGGGAAAACCCGAGAATCAGACTCGTTCGGTAAAGGACGAGCTACGGTCTAACCTGATTGCAAAGCTCAAGTCCGGGGCCACCCTGTTTAAAGGGGTCGTCGGCTACGAAGAAACGGTCATGCCTCAGATAATCAATGCGGTCCTAAGCCGGCACAATTTCATCCTGCTCGGACTCCGTGGTCAGGCTAAATCCCGAATCCTCCGTTCGCTGGTTTCTCTGTTGGATGATGGCATTCCCGCCGTGTCGGGCAGTGAGCTGAACGACAATCCCTTCGCACCGATTTCCAAGTACGCTCGCAACCTGATCAGGGAAGCGGGCGACGATACTCCAATTGCCTGGCTGGATCCCTCCAACCGCTACGTCGAAAAACTTGCAACACCCGACGTAACGGTCGGCGACATCATCGGAGACCTGGATCCAATTCGCGCGGCGCGTGGCGGCCACGTGCTCGCCGATGAGCTGACGATGCACTACGGAATGCTTCCGCGCGCAAACCGCGGAATCTTTGCGCTGAATGAGCTGCCTGATCTCGCGGGAAAGGTTCAGGTCAGTCTCTTCAACATCATGCAGGAAGGCGACGTCCAGATCAAAGGGTATCCAGTCCGGCTTCCGCTCGACGTCCTGCTTTGCTTCACGGCTAATCCAGAAGATTATACGGCGCGAGGGAAAATCATCACGCCGCTCAAGGATCGAATCGGAAGCGAGATCATGACGCACTATCCCGAGACAATCGAAATCGGCATGGAGATCACCGAAACCGAGGCATGGACAAAGCGCTCCAGTGCGCCCGTTCGCGTTCCCGAATTCATCTCCGAGTTGATTGAGCGCATCGCATTCGAAGCGCGTGTGGACAAGCGTATTGACAAGAAATCCGGCGTGTCGCAGAGGATGCCCATCACAGTGATGGAGAATGTTGTTTCCAATGCCGAGCGGCGCGCACTGAAACTGGGCGAGAGGGAAATCGTTCCCCGCATTGCCGACGTTTATGCGGCATTGCCTGCAATCACGGGGAAGATCGAGCTGGAATACGAAGGCGAGCTGATCGGAGGACATGTCATTGCGCGCGAGCTGATTCGCCGCGCGGCAGACGCCACCTACCATGATCATGGCATCGGCATCAACACCGACGAGATCGTCATCTGGTTCGACTCCGGCGGCGCGCTCCAGGTGACGGATGATGCGTCCGCGGAAACCGTCGTGCGCGGCTTCGAGGTAATTCCGTCCCTGCTCCAGGTTGTGGAAGACACAGAGCTCGCGACTGCCGGAGATTATCCGGTGATGGCTGGCGCATGCGAGCTGGTTCTAGAGTCGCTGGTTGCACGCCGCAGGATCTCACGATCCGACGCGGGAATGTACGGACGCGCGCACGAAGAGAAACGCAGACCGCGCTTCGGAGATTGACGGGTGGCAATCATTACGATCTCGAGACTGTACGGCTCCGGTGGGTCCGAGGTCGCTGAGGTAGTCGCGCGCATTCTGAAGTGGACACTTCTCGACAACGCCGTCGTCGATGAGGTTGCGTCGAGGCTTGGAGTTTCTCCCGCGGAAGTGGCGGCAAAGGAAGAGCGTGTCTCGTCGCTGGCAGAACGGCTCGCATCTACAATGGCGCTTGGATCCCAGGAATGGCTCTCTCCACTGGCCGTATCTGCGCGTCCTGCCACCGAGGAGAACGTGCTCGAGGTCACCAGGCACATTGTGGAAGAGGCGGTTGCTGCGGGCCCGGTAGTGGTAGTGGGGAGAGGAGCGCAGGGAATGCTGGCCGAGAGATCTGACGCACTTCATGTTTTCTGCTACGCTTCCCACGCGGCGCTGATCAAGCGCTCCATGCACCGCGACAAGCTCTCGCGCGAGGACGCCGAGAAGCTCGTGGACGAAACCAACGCGAACCGGGAGAAGTACGTTCGCACCAACTGGAATCGTGCCTGGCGCTCACACGAGAACTACCATCTCGCGGTGAACACAGATTGGCTTGGAATTGAAGGCGCGGCTGAAACTATTGTGGCGGTTGCACGTCTTCGGATACAGGCAGCGGAATAATCTGGCATTAGACTGTCAGAGCACCGATTATTAACCAGTAACCCCAACGGAGATACCATGCTCGCCGCACTGATCGCTATACTCGCCGGAATCCTTTTGCTCGCCGACTCACTGGGCAAGTTCCAGGGCATGGACGCCCTCGTTCGCAATCTGCGTCCCTATCAGACAGTAATCGGAGTTGTGGCGCTTATCTGGGGCGTCTTCCATATCTTCAGCCTGCTCGGCATCGTAATGATTCTCGCCGGCATCATCCTCGGCGCAAATGCGCTGGTGACCGTCCCGAAGGTTGGAGATGATTTTACAGGCGCCGCAAAGGCACTAGCTCCGTTTGCCGCGTTAATTGGTGGCGCTGCGCTGGTCTTTGGAGTTTTGCGGCTGTTTTAACTACAAACTTTAGACGCGCAGCACCGCCCCAACATGCTCAGTAAAACCATGAATGTCTTCCTCGCTGGTATCGAAGGAACACATCAAGCGGCACTCTGACCTCGCCTCGTCCCAAACGAAGAAGAAATACTTCTCCTGCAGCGCCGCGATGTGCTCTCGCGGAAAAATTGCGAACACCCCATTGGCTTGAACCGGCTGTGTAACCTTTACTCCCGGAATCGCGCGCAGTTCCTTCTCGAGCATACTCGCCATCTTGTTCGCGTGGGTGGCGCTCCGCAGCCAGAGATTGTCTGTCAACAACGCTTCGAACTGCGCTGAAACGAAACGCATCTTGGACGCAAGCTGCATCCCCTGCTTCCGGCGGAACTTGAATCCCTTCGCAAGCTCCGGATTAAAGAACACAACGGCCTCGCCAAACATCACTCCGTTCTTGGTGCCGCCGAACGAAAGAACGTCAACACCAACATCCGTCGTGATTGCCCGAAGCGGGAGGCCAAGCGACGCCGCGGCGTTTGCTATCCGCGCGCCGTCCATGTGCAGGAACATTCCATGTTCGTGAGCGAAGGCTGACAGTAGCGCAATTTCGTCAGGCGTGTATACGGTCCCGAACTCGGTGGACTGCGTAATGGACAGAGCCCGCGGCTGGCTATGGTGTTCGTTTCCGAAAATATGCAGCAGCGGCTCGATCAGGTCGCGAGTCAGCTTTCCATCGGATGTCGAGACTGTGAGAACCTTGCATCCGATGTAGCGCTCCGGCGCGCCACATTCATCCACATTGATGTGGGCCGAAACGGGAGTGATGATTGCCTGGTGCGGGCGGACACCGCTTTCCAGTGCCAGGACATTTGCGCCCGTGCCGTTGAAGACGAAATAAACTTCGATGGATTCACCGAAATGTTCGCGGAAACGGGTTTGCGCGAAGACGGTATAATCGTCATCACCGTAGGCGACCTGGTGCCCGACATTTGCGGCGCTAAGGGCCGCGAGAATTTCCGGATGTGTCCCGGCCCAGTTGTCGCTGGCGAAGCCCCGGGAAATGCGCTCTGGCTTGTACATTACGTTAGGATATTCACCACACCGCACACCGGCAAGCTGAATGGTGCATGAAGCGCTGTTGTTTCTCGCGGCGATAACTCTACTCGGGTTCCTGGTCGGCTTTATCGACCTGGCCGTCGGTAGCTTTTCGATTCCCGACCTTGAGCTGCAGGATCCGGCGATGGCGCCCTTGCCGCGCGTCTCCATCATCACGGCTGCCCGCAACGAAGAGCGTGAAATCCGCCAGGCGCTGCGGTCCATCCTGCACATGGACTATCCCAACTACGAAGTGATCGCCGTAAACGACCGATCCGAGGACAGGACTGGTGCAATTCTCGAGGAGATGCGGACTGAGAATCCGCAGCTCCAGGTGATACATGTGAAGGAGCTGCCGCAGGGATGGCTGGGAAAGAACCATGCACTCTTTGCAGGGGGAAATGCGGCACAGGGCGACATGCTGTTGTTCAGTGATGCGGATGTCAACTTTGCACCGAGTGCATTGTCACGCGCTGTTGGCTACATGCAGCGAAATGGCGTGGATCACCTGACTGTCGCTCCACGCCTCGACCAGGGCACCATCCCGCTTTCACTCGCCGTTCAGTTCTTTTTCATGGTGTTCACGCTGTACATGCGGCCGTGGAAGGCCAGGGATCCACGCAGTAAGCGGTTTATGGGAATCGGAGCTTTCAACCTCATGCGCCGCGAGGCATATGTTCGGGCGGGCACCATCGCACGCATTCCGCTGCGGCCGGACGATGACATCATGCTCGCGAAGATACTCAAGCGCTCCGGCGCGAGTCAGCACATTGTTAACGGCCAGGAAATGCTCAGGGTAAAGTGGTATCTCACCCTGCGGGAGATGGTCGGAGGGCTGCAGAAAAACACATTCGCGGCCCTTAAGTACAATGTCTTTTTAGCGGCGGGCGCCGTTTTTGCCAACATCATCTTCAACATCTGGCCATTTGTCGCCGTGTTCGTGACGGCGGGCCTGACGCGCTCGCTGAACATGGGTGTTTGCGCGCTTGCCATGATCATGTACGCTGGCGGCGCCTTCCGAGTTCGCGGGCGTGCATGGTTGGCTATTGCGTATCCTGCTGCTGCTGCAATCTTCATATACATCCTGGTAACAGCTACCGCGCGCACAATATTTGGACGTGGGATTGCGTGGCGGGGTACGCGTTACTCGCTGGACGACCTGAAAGCCAACAAGGTATGACTACCTACAGCTACAGGCACCGACAGGTTGGACTGCTCTTTGGACTCATCACACTCGGAGTCCTTGCTATTGGCCTCGCGCTGCTCGAAACACTGACTTTGCATGGCCAGAAGTTTTCCTGGTTCATCGTTGGCGCGCCGATTTTCATCATCCTGAGCACGCTGCTTCTCTTCTCCGTTCTGGAGATTTCGGTGGACGCGCAGCGGCTCACCTGGAGATTCCTCCCGGGGTTCATCACCAAATCCGTTCTCCTCGCAGACATTATAGATGCAAAACCCACCCGTACATCATTCATGTACGGGTGGGGCATTCACTACACAGATCGCGGCTGGCTTTACAACGTTTCCGGACTTGGAGCAGTGCACGTCCGGATGCGGGGCGGCAAGCAGTTCATGCTCGGCAGTGATGAACCGGCTGTACTTGCCGAGGCGATCAATCGCAGCCGAAGCTCACTCCCTCTCGCCTAGAAGCGCCGGGTCTCGCCAGGATGCATCACTGCCAGGCGGCTGTTATTTCGAAACGCAGCCCTTACCTGAGTTTCGGTTGCGAGCGCAGGGAAAGTTCCGAAGTGCATCGGGACGATTGTAGCAGGATGGAAATATTTCCGGATCGCCAATGCCGCGGTGGTCGGATCTTCCGTGTACGGTCCGCCGCCTACATTCAACAGAATGATGCTCGGATGAAAGCGCTCCTCGATGAGCGACATGTCGCCGAAGATCCAGGTGTCGCCAGTGTGATACAGGCTTCTTCCATCCGAGAACTGCAGCACGAACCCGAGCGGCCGGCCGCCAGGATCGCTCGAGTGCATAGCCGGAACGAGATTCACGGTGACGTCTCCAATCTTGAACGCCCCGCCAACATTTCC
>JBKJPM010000027.1:0-16865 GCA_046595175.1 Gemmatimonadaceae bacterium | reverse complement strand
CGGCTGAAGACGAGATGAGGAAGAAAAACAAGTGAAGGCGGGAGCGGTATATGCAGTCATCACGCTCGCGCTGATCGGGGTAATCGGCTGGCTGCTCGCGCTCGGTTTCAAAACGCCGGAAGCCCGGCATGCAATACTGATAAGTGGTGTGATCGCGTTCATGGTGCAGATGATTTCATTCGCGATCGCGAGGCAGATTGGAAAAGAACAGATATTTCTCGGGTGGGGAATTGGATCGCTGCTGCGCCTCCTCACTCTCGCGGTTTATGCAATGCTCGTCGTAAAAGCGCTGGGCCTTCCGGCAAATGCAGCACTCATAAGCATGGCGACTTTTTTCTTCGTCGCGATCGTCGTCGAACCCTTGTTGCTCGCTAAATGAAAGTACCGTCCCAGGACATAATCACTCCGCACATCACGGACTCGCACCACCTGGAGTATCCGTGCTTCAAGCCCGGCTTCGCGTGCGAGATCGATCTTCCGCGCTGGGCCCCTGTCCACATTGGTCCGCTCACGCTCGATCTTTCGCCGACCAAGCATGTGGTCATGCTGCTTATCGCAGCGACTATTTGTCTCGTGACACTGCTCTGGGCGGCTCGGTCACATGCGCGCCAGGCCGCGGCAGGGGTTGCACCCAAGGGACCGGCGAATGGAATTGAGGCGCTGGTGCTTTACCTTCGCAATGACCTGGTGATGCCCAATGTCGGCGCGCATGGCGAGAAGTTCGTGCCTTTCGTGCTGACACTCTTCTTTTTCGTCCTGTTCGCGAATCTTCTGGGACTGATTCCCTACGGCTCCACCGCAACGGGAAACATTTCCGTCACCGCCACGCTCGCAATCATCACTTTCTTTGTCGTAGAAATCGCGGGAATGCGTGCGCTCGGCACGAAATACCTCGGTACGCTTTTCTACTGGCCGCACGACATGCCGATCGCGATGAAGCTTCCAATGACGCTCATCATGACGCCGATCGAATTTATTTCCAAGCTGACGAAGCCGTTCGCACTCGCGATCCGGTTGTTCGCCAACATGGTGGCTGGTCACATCGTCGTGCTCGCGCTCATAGGACTGATCTTTACATTCGGCAGCTACATCATCGCGCCGCTTCCGCTGCTCATGGCGCTGGCGATCATGCTCCTGGAAATTTTTGTTGCACTCCTTCAGGCGTACATCTTTTCCCTCCTGGCCAGCGTCTTCATAGGGCTGATTCGTGAGGGTGCACACTAGGCAGCACGTACTCGCGAGAATAACTCGCGAGGAAGCCCGTTGAGACTCCGGTCTCGCAGACTGGCAGCGCAATAAGAGTCGCGCTCAAAGACTCTACAACGTTTTTCGCAAGGAAATTAAGATGACAATTCTTCCTCTTCTTCAGGCAGCTGCATACACGAAGGAATACTCCGCGGCATGGGGTCTCTTTGGCGCAGGTCTCGGCGCTGGTCTCGCAGTAATCGGTGCCGGTCTCGGTATCGGCCGCCTCGCCGGACAGGCTATGGATGGCATGGCGCGTCAGCCGGAAATGGCAGGAAAAATCCAGACGGCTGCGCTGATCTTCGCAGCTCTCGTTGAAGGGGCCGCAATGTTCGCAATCGTTATCGCCTTCCAGATTCAGGGAAAGTTCAGCTTCTAAAAACATCACTGCTCCGGGGTGCGCGCGGGTGCGCGTACTCCGGGTGGTAATCTTTCGACTTACAGTAAATGCCGATTCAATTCCTAGCACTTTTGCAGGAGCACGCAGTAGGCGCTGGTGAAGCCGCAGCATCAGCCGAGGCACCGGGCGGACTGTTGACGCCACACGGCGGTCTGATGTTCTGGACGCTGCTGATCTTCGTCATCCTGCTTGTCGTTCTTACAAAGTTTGCATTCAAGCCCATTACCGCGGCAGTCGAAGCGCGCGAGAAATCGCTGCAGGATGCAATTGACGCGGCGCAGAGAAACCGCGAGGAGTCCGAGAAGATGCTGGCCGAGCAGCGCGCCGGAATCGAGACGGCCCGGAACGAGGCGCAGCGCTTCATTGCAGAGGGACGTGCGGCGGGCGACAAGATGCGCACTGACATGATGGAAGAGACACGCGCGCAGCAGCAGGAATTGCTGGAACGCGCGCGTAAGGAAATCGAGAGCGAGAAAGAGAAGGCGATTGCCGATCTCCGTCGTGAGGCGATCGAGCTTGCAATTGCCGGTGCGAGCAAGGTCATCGAGAAGAATCTCGACGATGCATCCAATCGCAAGATCGTGGAGAGCTTCCTGGCGTCGGTGGCGGTTGGAACAAAGGACAAGCACTAATGCGCGACGAGAGCATCGCCCGTAATTACGCCGAGACACTGCTGTCGCTTGCGAAGAAGGCAAATGATCCCGATGGATGGGGTGTGACGATGCTCGGTGTGGCGGATGCTTTCAATACTGATCCTTCGCTGCGCAATTTTCTGGGCTCGCCGAAAGTGAGTCCGGCGCAGAAGAGGGAAGTGTTGTCCAAGGCCCTGAGCAGCAGAGTACCGAGCCTTTTCCTGCGCTTTCTGCAGATTCTTGTGACGAAGCGCAGGCAGATGCTGGTACCTTCGATTTCGATCGAGTATCAGAACCTTCTCGATCGCGAGCATGGCCGGGTGCATGCTACCGTGACTGTTGCGCGTGAGACGAGTGAGGAGGAGCGCAAGAAGATTGCGGTTCAGCTCACCAAGGCACTGGGCAGGGAAGTGGTTGCGCATCTTTCGGTGGATCCAAGGATTATTGGCGGTGTTGTAGTGCGGTATGGCGACACCGTGATGGACGGGTCGGTGCGGAAGCGGCTGGCGACGCTCAAGTCGCGGATGCTGCACCGGGCTTAGTCGCTCCGGAAAGATGGGAGTAAGAAAATGCCCCGACGATGACGGGGCATTTTTGCGTTGCGGGCCAATCCAGAGTTTTGTTTTGTGATGACAGAGCTAATGTTTCTGGTTGGCGGAGTCGTTGGCGTGATGCCGGTTTCTGTGATGCGGAGTATTGAGTGGTGATTGTCAGTCGCGGGATTGCTGCCAACGCAATAGCTTCGTTCACCCAGGAATCCAGTCGCATCCCTCGAGCATTTAATGGCGCCCATCATCCCCGATCCAACAAAGATCAAAAGCTTTCGCTCCAGTCCTCGAGCGCGAAAGGCATTTACGGGCTTGGGTCGAACGCAGCTTTTTGCACTTGGCTTTCGCACCAACAACATGAAGACACCTGCCGGGCGCGCCAGAAAAATCGCGGAGCTGGTCGCGAAACGAGAGTGAGGGAAAAGCATGAAGCAGTCCATCGCGCACGTAGCGCTCGTTGTACGCGACTACGACGAAGCAATCCAGTTCTTTGTAGAGAAGCTCAACTTCACTCTCATTGACGACAGCTATCAACCCGAACAGGATAAACGCTGGGTACTGGTTGCTCCACCTGGCTCGAGTGGTACCGCGCTTTTGCTGGCGCGTGCATCGAAGCCCGAGCAGGAGAGCTTCATCGGGAATCAGTCGGGAGGGCGGGTTTTTCTTTTCCTCGACACCGATGATTTCTGGCGGGATTACAAAAGGATGACCTCGCTGGGAATTGAGTTCGTTAGAAAGCCAAAGGTCGAATCTTACGGAATAGTTGCAGTCTTTAAGGACCTTTACGGGAATCTTTGGGATTTGGTTCAGCGCGAAGGGTCATGATCGTAAAATGACGATGGACACACGGCCGGCGCCAACCGATAATTTATGGAGAGCAATCGGGCTCATTTCTGGAGGCGGCTAATGTATTCGTCACTGCGGACTACACTCGCACTTTCACTCGCAGGAGTGCTCAACGCCTGTGCGAGTGGGCAACCTCGAACAGAGCCTGACTCCGGTTCAAAAGTGACTACTGAAGACGCGCAACTCGCCAACGAATCCATCGAGCACATGCTCGAGAGAAAGTCCCCCGGCCTTGTTGTAATTCCCAACGGGGACGGAGTAGCGCTGCAAATTCGCGGCAGTTCGCAGATCGATGGTTCGAACGCTCCGCCGCTTTACATCCTGAACGGTCTTCCCTTTACACCGGGACAGGGCGGACTTGTGTCGGGAATCAGCATCAATGACATCGACACCGTGAAGGTGCTGAAGGGAACGCAGACGGCGATCTACGGAATTGACGGCGCGAACGGAGTGATAGTCATCACGACAAAAATGGGCGGAACGCGCAACCGCTAGCATTCGCGCAGCAGTTCCAGCCATGTCCGAACTACCGTCTTCGACGCGAAAGCATCGCAGCATCCTGCTCGCCGATTGTGATGTGTATTACGTCCAGCTTGCGCGGATTGAAGATCCGGAAGGGGCGGGTCGCGAGCCACTGCTGATTGTCGGCGGCTCCGCGGAAAGTCGCGGTGTTGTGTGCTCCGCCACGTATGAGGCGCGGAAGTACGGAGTGAGATCAGGGATGCCGATTTCGCGCGCCGTACGCCTCTGTCCGCAGGCCATGTGCGTTCCGGTTCCGCGGGGGCTATGCTCGCAGAAGAGCGAGGAAATCGTCGGCGTGCTCAAGCGCTTTGCTCCAGTGGTCGAGAGCGCATCCCCAGATGAAGCGTACCTCGACCTCACTACGACGATGAACACAATCTATCGCGGCCGGACACTCGAAGACGTAGCGCACACAATCCGGAATGCAGTACAGCGCGAAACGGATATCCGGATCTCGATGGGGGGCGCCAGTAACAAGCTCGTCGCGAAGCTCGCGGTCGAATCTGCAAAACCTCGGGACGGAAGTGGTGGAAACGGAGTGTATGTGGTGGCTCCCGGCGAGGAAGAGCAGTACATCACTCGTTTGTCCCTGGCGGATATTCCCGGTGTTGGACCGAAGTTTCAGCAGGAGCTGGCCGGGTTCGGCTGGACCAAAGTGAGCGAGCTGCGCGATGTCGCTATCGTCGACCTCCAGCGTCTGTTCGGCGATCGCTCGGGCAGTTGGCTGTACGAGACGATTCGCGGCATTGACTCGTCGGAGGTTCACCAGAGGGAGGAGCCTAAATCCATGGGGAGGGAAGAGACATTCTCGCGGGACATCATGCATGACGGAGACCTGGAGCGCGAGCTTTTGCAGCTGGTGGATCGCGTGACGTCGGATTTGCGGGAGAACGGCTACAGAGCGCGCACCTTTACCATAAAGCTCAAGGACTCGGATTTTACTCTGCGATCAGCAGCGCGAACGCTCGATGAACCCGTCACTACATACCATGCCGTTGCGCCGGTTGCGAAGGAGTTGCTCCGCGACCTTCGGAAGAAGCGTCGCGTGGCGGCACGGTTAATCGGAATATCAGCGTCCCATCTCGCACGAATCGGAATCGAGGAGCAGTTCGCGCTATTCGCGGACGGCGATAGTTCGGCGATGGAGACCAGCAAACATCGCGACCTTGCAGCCGCTGTGGATAGCGTTCGTGATCGCTATGGACGCAAAGGTATTACATTCGGGTCCACCGAAAGACCGACGCCTGATCACATTCACTCATGGGACAATGACACCTGAATCAAAGCGGATGCTCGGCAACATCGTTCTCGGGATTACTTTCGCAATACTCCTATTTGCCATCCTGGAAATGAGCGGTGTGATCCCCAAATACGTTCCATCGCGTGAGCTCGTGCTGACAGCGATTATTCTTTCGGTTATCGCAAGAGGGCTTCGCCGAAAACCCAGCTGAAAAGAACTGGACACATAGTTGCAGCTGATCTTCCACGGTCCGTAGGACACACAGGGAGGATACCACAGTGCGTAGAATCTGTTCGTTTTGTCTGGTTGTAGCGGCGGGTGCGCCGGTATCCGGGTGCGGCACCGCAGCAAGACTACCTGTCGCTGCTGGCACAGGTGTTTCACCGACGCTTCCGAAGCCGAGTATTTCGGTTATCCCCACAGTTAATGTTGTAAAGGCGATCGGCTGGCCTCCCAACGTGCAGCCGACTGCACCGGATGGAATGACAGTGACCGCTTTCGCGAGCAAGCTGGATCACCCCCGCTGGCTGTACGTGCTCCCCAACGGCGATGTGCTCGTAGCCGAAACGAATGCTCCGAAGCGTCCTGATGACGGAAAGGGAATTAAGGGATGGTTCTTCCACCACTTCCAAAAGAAAGCTGGAGGAGCGGTCCCATCCGCAAATCGCATCACGCTGCTGCGCGACGCTGACGGAGATGGAGTTGCCGAAACGCGTTCCCCCTTTCTTGAGCATCTCCAGTCTCCCTTCGGAATGGCGCTAGTCGGCAGTACTCTCTATGTCGCGAACAGTGATTCGCTCGTAAAGTTTCCGTATACTGCTGGAGAACTTCGTATCGCCGCACCCCCGACGAAAATAGTTGACCTTCCCGGTGGAAAGCTGAACCACCACTGGACGAAGAATGTGATAGCGAATGCAGACGGATCTAAGTTGTATGTATCCGTCGGGTCCAATAGCAATGCCGCGGAAAATGGAATTGAGAAGGAGGTGGGGCGCGCCGCAATATGGGAAGTAGATCCCTCGAGGCGCACGTACCGTATCTTCGCATCGGGATTGAGAAATCCAGTTGGCATGGCGTGGGAGCCTGTCACTGGAAAATTGTGGACTGCAGTTAACGAACGTGACGAGCTTGGCAGCGACCTTGTTCCAGACTACATGACGTCAGTTCAGGATGGAGGTTTTTACGGATGGCCCTACAGCTACTTCGGAAAACACCTGGATCCGCGCATCAAGAAGCAGCGCCCCGATCTCGTCGAGACGGCTTTGGTTCCAGACTTTGCTCTTGGTCCCCACACGGCATCGCTTGGCCTCGCGTCGTCGCGGGGAAATAGTTTGCCAGCGCGTTTTGCTGAGGGGATGTTCGTGGGACAGCACGGGTCGTGGAATCGCGAGCCGCGCAGCGGATACAAGGTGATTTTTGTTCCGTTTGCAAATGGGAAACCCTCTGGCGATCTGCCGGTCGACGTGCTCACCGGGTTCGTCAAGGAAAATGGGGACGCCTTTGGGAGACCCGTTGGTGTGGCTGTCGACAAGCGGGGAGCGCTTCTGGTAGCCGACGATGTTGGCAATACAATCTGGCGCGTCAGCTCTGCGAAGAAGCATTAGCAATGCTAAACCGCAAACGTGTCGGGAAGATTACAATGCGCGGAATGGCTTGACGTTTGCGCAGAAGGTGAGTTCCTTAGCCAACATTCATGAATAAAGCATTCAATAAAGTTCCCGCCGTCACGCTCATCTTCTGGATCATCAAGATTCTCGCGACGACGGTGGGCGAGACTGCGGCCGATGTACTGTCAACAACATTCAAGCTTGGTCTTGTCGTCACCTCGTACGTGATGGGTGCCGCACTTCTCGTAGCGCTGATCGTGCAGTTCCGGGCACGCAAGTATGTACCGTCGATCTATTGGGTTGCCGTTGTGTTCATAAGCGTCGTCGGCACTTTGATCTCCGACAATATTGTTGAGAACATGGGCGTCAGCCTTATAACCACGTCCATGATCTTCAGCGCAGCACTAGGGGCAACATTCGCATGGTGGTATGCGAGTGAGCGCACCCTGTCGGTACACACGATCTATACGACGCGCCGGGAGCTGTTCTACTGGGGTGCAATTCTTTTTACGTTCTCGCTGGGTACATCCGGCGGAGATCTGCTCTCGGAAAGTCTGGGTCTCGGCTATCTTCTCGCGCTCGGTATTTTTGCTGCCGGCATTGCCATTGTGTACCTGCTGTACCGTACGGACAACATGAATAGCCTGCTCGCATTCTGGATTGCGTACGTCCTGACCAGGCCCCTTGGTGCATCCGCTGGTGATCTGTTGACTGCTGCGCCGAATGAAGGTGGGCTGGGCCTCGATCGCCTGATTGTCAGCGGAGTTATCCTCGTAATCGTAGTAGTACTTGTAGTCTACCTGACTAAAGAGGAACGAAAGCATCCGGCTGAAACTGTTGCACTCGACTAAATGAGGGAGTGATCGTCGTGGCACGGACGGCGCGAGAACGAACGTGTTTGGCCTTTTCCGTAATGATTGGTGCGATTCCTGTGATGTTTGCATTCATTCGTGCATATACCACTGGAACTGATTTTCGCGCCGTCTGGATGCTGGTCGGCGCGATTGCAGGCGCTGTTTTGATTTCGGCCGCCGGACGAAGCAGCGACGGGCAACGCGCGCAAAGGTCCGCTGTAACAATGTTTGCCGTTTGCACCCTTGTTGCCGGCGGTGTGGGAATGCTGCTTGGCGCGAGGGGGATGTTTGGCGTCTGGGTCGTTGCGGCAGCTTTCGGTTTTTGCATTGCGACAAGCGTTGCTCTTTTTGCACTTTCCAGACGGCATCCTGTCTGAAGTGACATACTGGAATCTCATCCTGGCGGGAAAGCTCGGCAAAGTGCCAAAGCCAATATCTCGACAGCTCTAGTCCATCCTCGCCATAGAGGCAGCTATGCGTTTCAATGTTCCGCGCGTTGCATTAATCCTGTTGGGCCTTTCTGCATCGGCCTGCGTGAAAGTGCATGTAAATCGTGGCACCGATGCAGTGAGTGGGGCGACCACTACTATAGTAGTGGTGCGTCACGCCGAGAAAAGCACAGATGACCCGCTTGATCCGTCCATTAGCGAAGCGGGGAAGGATAGGGCACTTGCCTTGAGCGCGGTGCTCAAGGATGCGGGCGTGAGTGCGATTTACGCGACTCAGTATAAACGCACCCGTCAGACGGCGGAGCCGTTGGCGCGGAAGCTCGGGCTTTCAGTCATGGAGCGGCCGGTTGCAAGCACCCCGACTTATGCGGTAGATCTCGCGCGGGAAGTTTTGGCAGCATCTGCGGGCAAGACCGTCCTGATCGTGGGACACAGCAATACAGTCCCGCAGATTGTTCAGGCATTAAGCGGAAGCGTGGTCGCACCCATCCAGGACAATGAGTACGACCACCTTTTCATTGTGGTTATCTCCCCGTCTGGCGCCCCGAAGCTATACAGCGTCCGGTACGGGCGCCCTACATAATTATCCGAATCCAATCACCCGGCCTCTCCCAATGATTCGTAAAGTTGTTTCACTGACTATTCTGTGCCTGTGTGCGACAACTGCGCACGCTCAGGGCAATGACTCGCAATCTCTCGTCCCCAATCTCGCGCGACTTGTCGGAACGCCTGGGAGTGAGCTCGCAGGGGTTGTGGATCGGTTCGGCAACGATAGGCAGTCTATCAATCGGCGATACGATGCTGCTGGCTCGCCTGCGCAACGGAAAAGAATGCGTGAGTTCTATTCGGGATGGAGCAGTCGGCTCGCGGAAAATAATTTTGACAAACTGAGCCAGGAAGGAAAGATCGATTACGTCCTGCTCTCCAACTATATAAAGCACCAGCTGGTTCTCATGGACCGGCAGGATACGCAGCGGTCCGAGACTGCTGCGCTTGCACCATTTGCGGATCGGCTGCTTTCGCTGCAGGACGCGCGAAGAGACCTAAAGGCAATCGACTCTCGTAATGCGGCAAATGTGCTTGCGTCGGTTTCCACCGAAGTGGACAGTTTGCGCACCAGGTATGAGGCGACGGCTACTGCGCCGAAGGTGAACAAGGCACTGGCAAATCGCGCTGCCGATAATGTTGATCAGATTCGCGGAGTGATCGGACGCTGGTACAAATACTATGACGGTTACGATCCGATATTCAGCTGGTGGGTAAAGGAGCCGTACAAGCGTCTGGATGAATCACTTACGCGGTACACAAAGACTCTGCGCGAGAAGGTCGTCGGCTTCAAGCCGGCACAGGCTGGGGGCGCGGCGAATGACGGGCCGATCATCGGAGATCCAATCAGCCGAAAAGGTCTCGACGAAGACCTCGCTTACGAAATGATTCCGTACACGCCCGAGGAACTGATCGCGATTGCGGAGCGCGAATATGCATTCAGTTTGAGCGAGATGAAGAAGGCGTCGCGTGAGATGGGCTTCGGTGGCAACTGGAAAGCGGCGATGAAAAGGTAAAGAACAGCTACGTAGATCCCGGAAAGCAGCCCGAACTTATCCGCGATCTCGCGCGGGAGGCGGAAGGCTTCTTCGACAAGCACGACTGGGTTACGATCCCCGCGCTGGCGCGCGAAGACTGGACGATGGAAATGATGTCGCCCGAGCGGCAGCGCGTCGCCCCATTCTTTCTCGGCGGGGAGCTGATTCTCGTTTCATATCCTACTGCGGACATGACGGAAGAGGAGAAGATGATGAGCCTGCGCGGGAACAATCCGCACTTCTCTCGCGCCGTGGTGTTTCACGAGTTGAACCCCGGGCACCACCTGCAGGGATTCATGGCGGACAGGTACAACATGCACAGGCAGTTGTTCAGCACTCCATTCTGGAGTGAAGGGCAGTCGCTCTACTGGGAAATGTTTCTTTGGGATCATGGGTTCCAGGTTACGCCCGAGGATCGGATCGGGGCGCTTTTCTGGAGAATGCACAGGAGTGCGCGAATCATTTTCTCGTTGAACTTTCACGCGGGGAAGATGACACCGGATCAGGCGATCCAGTTTCTCGTTGATACAGTGAACTTCGAGCGGGCAAATGCGGAAGGCGAAGTCAGGAGATCTTTCGGCGGACAGTATCCGCCCCTGTATCAGATCGGTTACATGATTGGCGGGCTGGAGCTCCGCGCATTGCACAAGGAGCTGGTTGATTCCGGAAAGATGACCGAGCGTGCATTCCACGATGCCATGCTGCAGGGTGGTCCGATGCCGATCGCGATGGTGCGAGCGCGGCTGAAAAACTTAAGTCTTACTCGTGACGGGCCTGCGTCCTGGAGATTTGCCGACGATCTTCCACCGCCGATTCCTGTGGCTTCGCGATGAACAGAAAAAACCGCGACAGGGAGAGGTAAGAGTCCGGCTTTCTCTTATTTTCTCCCTGTCGCGCCGTTACCGGAACTGTCTAAAAAAACCTACCGACGCTGAGCAGCTGACTTGTCGCGCATCGGCCTGAACTCGGATGTCGTCCGGTAGTTTGGCCAGTCCCGCGAATTCGCGAGCTGAATCCCGAGCTGGTACAGCGCAGTCACATCGGCTGCAATGCCTGCGAAATTCCAGGTCGCCGCATCGTAGTTGTCTGCAGGCTGGTGGTAAGCATTCGTGCGGTACACTGAATCGGCTGCATTGCCTGCAATTCGTCCGCCGTCAATGAGATCTGACCCGCTGTCCATGTAGAGCATGGGAACGCCGCGCTTCGCCATCGGGAAATGGTCTGACCGGTAGAAGTAGCCAGCCGCCGGATTGTCATCAGGGCGGATGACGCGGCCGGCGGATGCGAGGATTGGTGCGAGCCTGTCTTCCAGGTCGCTCTGTCCATAACCAATAACGAGAACGTCCCTCGCCGGGCCCGTTGGTGACAACGCATCGACGTTCACGCCTGCGACCGTCGTCGCCAGTGCATAAACGGGATTGGCTGCGTAGTACTCGGAGCCCATCAAACCTTTTTCTTCCGCGGTCCAGAAGGCGAATACCATCGAGCGCTGCGGACGCGGACCGGCGCCGAACATTCTTGCGAGTTCCAGCACTGCAGCTACACCAGTGCCGTTGTCCACAGCGCCGTTGTAGATGCTGTCGCCCTTTGCATCCGGTGCACCCACGCCCAGGTGGTCCCAGTGTGCGCCATAGAGAATTGTTTCATTCGGATGTACCAAGCCTGGCAGGCGGCCAAGGACATTTCTGGAGCGAATAGTCTTTCGTGCAACCTGGTAATTCGCCGAGAAAGTCGCACCCTGCAGCGTGACGGGACGGAAGTCGCGGGTCTGCGCGCGCTTCTTCAATGATTCATAGTCCTGTCCGACGGCAGCCAGCAGGCGCGCTGCATCATCTCTCTGCACCCATCCTTCGAGCAGAGGATGAACTTCATTTGGATTGGCGCGCACGATGTCGAACATCGTGTTGGTATTGGAATTCTTGACTGTTGCCCATCCATATGAGGCGGGCGCGGTCTCGTGAATGACAAGCAAGCCGGCCAGTCCCTGGCGTGCGGCTTCCTCATACTTGTATGTCCAGCGGCCGTAGTATGTCATTGCCTTGCCGCCGAAATCGCCCTTGCCGGTTTCAAAGTCAGGATCGTTGATGAGAACGAGTCCCACCTTTCCGTGCAGCTCCTCACCCTTGAAGTCGTCCCAGTTGCGTTCCGGCGCTTTTACGCCGTAGCCAAGAAAAACAATTGGAGCGTTGGCGATGTCTACGCGATCGACATTCTGCATCGAAGCGCGTATAGCGATCTGCTGGCCTTGCGTGAGTGGAACTGTCTGTCCGCCGACATTCACTGACAGCGATGGAACGCCAACGATATTGGATTGATTAAGTGGCACTTCCTGGAACCATGAACCGTTTGGTCCGCCGGGCTGCATACCCGCAGCCTTCAACTGGTCGCGGATGTAATTGACAGTCATCTCTTCAGCGGGTGTGGCTGGGCCGCGGCCGAGATACGCGTCGGAGGATATGGTGCGCACGTCCGCGCTCATCCGGCCAACGTTGGCGGCAACAGTTGCCGGCCCTGTTCCAACCTGGACTCCGGGGGTGCAAGCCGAGACTGCGAACAGGGGAACTAGAGCGAAAAAGGAGCTGCGGTAGATCATTTTAATCCTCATGGGGCGGTGAGTGTTCTACTTATAATTCTATCACGCAAAAGGCGGGAATGCGGCTAGATTGTTGTCACATTTCCCGGACTCGCGATGCAAGACCTCACGACAGGCCCCGTCAACCGCCACCTGCTTAAGACCACAGGTCTCATGCTCGTGATGATGGTATTCCAGACCCTTTACTTTCTGGTCGACCTTCGGCGCTGCGAATCACGCTCGTGGCGATTCCGGCGATCCTGATTTCGCGGATGCCGGGATTTCAGTTGCGATGGATTTGGTATCTCTCGGCGGGTGCGGTATTGATACAGCTTGCTGTGAGCCTGTTGTTGCTGCGCCGGGAGTTCAGCCGGCGGCTCGTGTTCCCGGAGCTTCCGGCCGCGATGCCTACAGTCCTACCAGCTTCCTGAAGCGCTGGTCGGCACGCAGCGGCGCGAATATGGGATACAACTTCGCAAAGTTCGGAGTGCTATTGGCAGGCTGACGGATTCCTGCTTCGAGCGCGGTGATGGCGTCTGAGTTGGCGCCTGCAATTGTCAGAGCGATCGCGGACGCAAATGCTACGTCAGGCGCGGAATAGGCATCTCGCGATACCGGCGTTTCCCGCATCGCCCGTTTTGCCTCGGAAACCGCGTCATCGCGATGGCCCAGAATTGCGTGTACGATCGCCAGGGAATTATGAAATCCGCTTTCCCTGGGGTCGGCCTTCACCGATGCGCTGAGCAGTGGAAGTGCCAACCCTGCGTTCGTTCTCGCGGCCGCAACATTTCCGTAGACCATGAAGAAGAGTGCCTTGCTCCCGTAGAATACGCCCTTGTCGCCTGCATCCTCCGACCATCGAACGTCTTCCATCATTTTTCGCAACTCGGGGTCGTCGCCAAGCGGCCACGAGAAGGAGAGCATCTGTTGCGCGGCAAAAGCATTGTCAGCGTAATGGCTGACTATCTGTTTCATGTCACGGACAGCAGCGGGTACATTTGCATCGCGTCCGATATGCGCGATCATCAAAACCTGACCTGACTCGAAGCCTTTCGGATCCAGCACAAGCGCCTGGCGCGCCATCCGTTCACCATCGTCGTATCTGCCGAGCAGGTTGTATGTGTTTCCAAGATCGACATACAGGGTAGGAACCTTCGGCTCGATCGCAAGGGCCCGCTCCATCCACAATGCGGCGGCCGCAAAGTCCCCCGTGCGCCGTTTGATCGCCCCCGTGTAATACATAGTCACGAAGTCACCGGGCCGCAGTTTCTCGGCGACAGCAAATTCTTCCAGCGCCTTCCCGTAGTTCAGGAATCCGTGGTAGTAGTAGATTGCCAGGGCGAAGTGTACTTCGGGAACGTCAGGGTTGATTGAAAGCGCCTTGTCGATTGCGGCCTTCGCCATTTTCAGGCGCGCCGCTGACCGATCGCCAAAGAACCAGAAATATTCGACGTGACCCTGTCCAAGGCGCGCGTAGGCCTGAGCAAAATTCGGATCTGCTTCAACAGCTTTCTGGAGTGATTCAATCCCGAGCTTGATGTCCGGCACGCGGATGGATGCCACTACCAGTTCGCTGCCGCGAAGGTAGTAGCTGTATGCCTCAACATTCATTGTCGGGCGCGCCGCCAGCGCATTCTTCTCCGGTGTGACCAGCGCAATATTAAGCGCATTAGCCACTTCGGTGGCAACCTTGGCCTGGACCTCGAACATTCCCGCCAAGACTGTCTGGTATGCGTTGGCCCACACCTGGGTCGCATCGGATGCGCGAAGCAGCGCGGGACTTACCCGCACAAGGTCCTTTCCATCCGCGGATTTGTCCCATCGCACGGTACCGGTCAGCACGTAATCGACTCCAAGCTCTTTCGCAATTTGCTGCGGAGACTTGTCGCTCGATGCGTAAGTGCGCGCACTCTGTCGGCCGATTACGCGGAGCGAGCGAATGGAAGACAGGCGATTGGTGATTTCCTCGGTCATGCCGTCCGTGAATTCCTGGCCTTCCGTGCGTCCGCGATTTTCAAAGGGCAACACCGCGATGCCGGGCACTGCGGGAGCTGCGACAACGGCTGCCGGTTGTTTTCCCCCAGCGAACTTCATTGTTGCGAATGCAATAACAGCAATTGCGGCGATAGCAGCAGCCCCGACCGTCACGGCCTTTGGAATTCCGCGCGGGGGTGCGGCCGCGGGCATAAGTCCAGTCGGCGTCATCCCACCACTTGGAGTGGACAGTGCATCGAGCTCGTGGACGACGTCGGCAGCGGACTGCGGACGATCCGCCGCGCGCTTCTCAAGGCAGCACATGACCAGGTTAGCCAGCAGCGGCGGGATTGTAGCCCGGCGTTTTGTAACGTTGTCCGGATTTTCCGTGACGTGAGCTGCCAGCATTGCCTGTGGCGAGCGTCCCGAGAAGGGAGTCGCTCCGGTCAGCATTTCGTAGGCGACGACTCCAAGCGCGTAGATGTCAGCACGATGATCGGTATTGGGATCGGCAGTGGCTTGTTCGGGTGCCATGTATGCGGGCGTTCCGAGAGCTACACCCAGGGAGGTAAGGCTCTGTCCCTGCCTTCCACCGCTGGATACTGAAACAGCTTTCGCGACACCGAAGTCTGTTACCATCGCCGAGCCGCCGGAAATGAGAATGTTTTCCGGCTTGATGTCGCGATGGACTACATGATTCTCGTGCGCGTATGAAAGAGCTGATGCCACTTCGCGCAGAATCCTTACCGCTTCAGATAGTGGAAGCTCTCCGCCGCGAGCCAGCTTGGCGCGGAGTGATTCACCTTTGACGAAGGGCATGGTGAAGTAGGGAAGACCTTGCGTCTCACCCGCGTTCAGCAAGGGAACTATGTGCGGATGCTGAAGCTGTGCTGCAAGCTGGATCTCGCGCCGAAACCGGTCGATGCTGACCGAAGCAGCCATGTCGGGCGGGAGAACTTTTACTACTACCTTGCGCCCGAGTGAAGCTTCGTGCGCGACAAAAACGCGGGACATCCCGCCGCCACCGAGCTCCTGCTCGAGGACGTACTGGGTTCCGAGTGTTTCCTGGAGTTGGTCGCGCAGTTCCGTCACGTGCGTGGGCTGAAGGGGAGCGGGGTCAGGCGCCTAATCTATGGAACGCTCGGCCCTGGAGCTATGAAAAGTCTCATTTGCCACGCGAAAGAGCGCTGATTACGATTTGTTGAACCTCACCAGCGGAGGAAGGTGGACACACTTACCCCGCGACGGTCGGGAAGTGATTCAAGTCGATCGTAGGTAAAGCCAAGCGAAAATCCTACGCTGCGCGACACCAACCTTTGCCCTCGAATCGCAAACGACGATGTCTTGTCCAGTGAGACTGAAGATGGTCCGCGCACTACAACTTCCCGTCCCCGTGAAACCGTTGCATCGAGGAAATTTGGTGACGCGTCCGCTTCGTAGCGGCGAAGCTGGAGCGAGGTCGTGTATGCGTTTTGTCCATCCTCATGCGCCTGGCTTACGCGCGCACCGGCGAACCATAGTCCCACATATCTTCCAGCGCCCATCCCCAAGACACGGACGCGCTGGTCTGTGTAAGACATTAGTCGAAATGCCGGCACAAGCTCCCAGCCCTCACCGATTGCCTGGTACAAGTTGAGCGACGCATCCGATCGTGCAGTGATGGAAGCTCCGGGAGCGAGCTGCAATCGGCCCGCCAGGTAGGCGCCGCGCCCGAGCTCGCGGGATTCCTCGAGGACAAGGCCGGCGTCCCGTACGTCGAAGCGGGATATTGTGAAGGCTTCTATCGAATGCGAGGCAGATTTGCTGCGATACCGAAGGGCGATGGCTTCATACTGCCACGCGCTCAACCTGGACTTGAAAAATTCCGTGTTGGCGCTCACAGCTGCCTCCGACCATGGCGGCACAGTTAGTGAGCGCGCTGTATCTGTTCGTGCAGTTGAATCAGGGCCACCAAGCGCTAATGAAAGTCCCAGGGCGAGTTGAATGATCACGATGAAGCCGCTCCAGCGGGAGGTTAAGGTGCACGCGGGCCTTCGCGGGTCATTACGCCCCACGACATGTCTCCGAGGAAATACCGCGGAAATGAACGGAGCCTGTACCATACGGTGAGCTGACGATAGCCGAACGATTCGACTACCGAAAACCAGAGCAGTTTCGCCAGGTCACGGAGACTCGCGTACCGACGAAAGCTTATTTCTTCGAGCAGAACAGCCCAGAGTGAAAGGAGGAATGCGTAACCGAGAGAGACTCCGAAGAATAGTAGTGCAACATCCCTCTCCAGGACGCCGAGCAGGAAACTTAAGAGGAGCAATAGATACCCCGCGGCCTCGACTACTGGTGCGAGCATCTCTCCGAGAGCGTAAAAGGGAAAAGCGACCATTCCTATGACGCCG
>JBKJPM010000296.1:0-6089 GCA_046595175.1 Gemmatimonadaceae bacterium | reverse complement strand
CGACGAGGAAGACGAAGAGGCCGACCTCTTCGGCGGTGGAATGTCGCGCGGTCGTCGCGGACGTCCCAAGGGTTCAATCTCGCAAGCGACAAAAGACAAACAGGCGGCCGTTGCGGCGGCGGCGGCGGCGATTCTTACCGGTGAAAGCCCAGCTCCGTCCTCGTCTAGACCAGACACCTCGGAAATGACCGGACCTGGAAGTGGAAGCACCAAGACATCGGGTTCGCTTGGCGGGTCCAAGTCTTCAAGCTCATCTGGAAGCGCATCCTCGGCGGGTTCTGGAAAGACGGGGGCCAAGGGACCAGCGAAATCAGCAAAGCCGGCTGCATCTACAAAAAAGTCTGCTGCCCCTGCTAAACCAGCCGCCACCAAGCCGGTCAAGAAGTCCGTCTCAGGCACGGGAAAGTCCGCGGCGTCAAAGGGTAGTAAGTCGGCCGGAAAGACGGGCTCAGCTCGTAAGTCAGTCATCGCCAGGAAATCCACATCAAAGAGAAGCTCCGGCGTCAAGAAAAGCGGCAGCAAGACCGCAAAAAAGCCAGCACCGAAGAGCTTAAAAAATTCCAAGTCCAACAGGAAGGGACGTCGCTAGCCGTTAGTATTTCTTTATATGATTGACGACGACGATGATCTCGACACCGGCGGCGAGAATCGTCGCCTAAAGCAGCTTCTTGTTTCGGGCGGCGCCATTCTCGGCGCCGCTGCCATCTACAATGCGTTTTCCCGAAAGGGGGTCGACCTTCTTCCCAATCTCGTTGGCGGTGAGGAGGGCGGTTTTGAATGGCGCGACAGGCGCATTGCCTTTACTCGCCGTGGAAGCGGTCCGCCGATGCTTTTCATTCACGGAATCCACGCCGCCGCGTGGTCCTACGAATGGCGCGACAATCTCGATTATTTCGCAAGAACTAATACTGTCTATACGATCGACCTGCTTGGCTTCGGTCGATCGGAACGACCACCGCTGCGCTATTCGGCCCGGCTCTACATTTCGCTGATATCCGATTTCGTTGCTCAGGTGATCAATGCGCCGTGCGTGCTGGTTGCCTCCTCGCTTGCCGGCGCGTACGCGATTGTGCTCGCCGCGCGGGATCCGCAGCGATTCCCCGCGCTTGCGCTGATAGCGCCGACTGGCCTGGTCCGACTCAATCGGCCGGCAACGGTAAGTGGCAATGCGGGACGCTTTGCAATTGATGCTCCCATCGCGGGAACAGCCGCTTTCAATGCGCTCGTGTCACGTAGAAGCTTGCGATACTATCTGCGCAAAGCATACTCGGACGATACGCTCGTCACGAGCGAAATGATCGAAGCGTATTACGCCAACTCGCATCAGCGCGGTGCTCGCCACGCACCTGGTGCATTCCTAAGTGGTCACCTGAATATCGACGTCAGGCAGGCACTGCGCAGATTGACGCAGCCTGCGTTGCTCGTCTGGGGAGAACAGGGATCGATAGCACCGGTGGAAGAGTTTCGCGGATTTCGCTCACTCAAGCCTGACTTCGAAATGTCGGTTTTGTCGCCCGCGGGCGACCTCCCGCAGCACGAGCGAGCCGACGACTTTAATGTTATCCTATCCGCATGGCTGAATCGCCTGTCGCTCTCCTCCGGGCCCACGCCCGTCACGCTCCCTGGAACGCCAGAGGACTTGCCTCTCACGTAACCGCATTGGTCGATGCCGCAGGAATGCGGCCGACAAATGCGTCAGCGCGTGCGGCCCCGTCGGCTCGTTCTGTTCGCTTCTACGTTTCCTCCGGACTGATGGATCGTCCCGAAGGAACTGGAACCGCGGCCACCTATAACTATCGGCACCTGCTCCAGCTTCTCTCAATAAAGATCCGGCAGCGCGAAGGCCAAAGCCTGGAGAGCATCAAGTCGGAGATGAAGGACATTACCGGAGATGCGCTTGAACGAAAAATCGCTACCTCGCTGGCGCCCGCTCTTGGAGCGGGTGCTGACACTACCGCCAAACGCGACGATGACGAATCCTATTCCTGGAAACGCATTCCCGTTGCAGACGGGATCGAGCTCCACGTTCGAAGTGATTCACCCGCGTCCCGAGACGAGGCAGTGATTGCCATTCGTGAAGCTGCTCGCGCGGCACTAGGTCGGGCAGATATCCGATAGCATCCTTTAAAGCACTCGACGGAGTTTTTGCGCGCCCCATTCAAGAATGCGTCCCATCAGCGGCCGCTTGCGAAAGGTTTCCAGTTTCATCTCGGTGGAGTATTTGAGGTCTTCGAGAAAAACCGAGTCCATCTTTGCACCTATGTCCTTGTCCAGCGCGACAATCATTGACTCATTGTTAAACGACATGGAACGATTGTCGAAATTGAGCGACCCCATTCCGGACCAGACACCATCGACAACGATGGTCTTGGAATGCATCATGGTCGGGTTGTACTCGTAAATTCGGACGCCTCCTTCCAGTAGTTTTTCGTAATAAGCGCGGCCCGCATACCAGGTCGTCTTGACGTCTGTTTTGCCGCCCACGGTGAGAACGCGAACGTCCACGCCGCGCTTCTTTGCGCTTAGCAGCGCCTGCATGAAGGATTCGCCTGGCACGAAGTAGGAGTTGGCGATGTATAGCGATTTTTGCGAGCCTGCAATCGAGAGCGCCAGGAATCTTTCTGCGGGCGTGCTTCCAATCGTCGGAGTTGTGTGCATTAGTCCTGCGACTACATCTCCCTTTTCCGTGAATGACGCAGGCGGAAAGAAAAGGTCGCCGGTGATCAGCTCACCCGTTGTTTCAGCCCAGCCAGATGCGAACGCTGCTTGCAGCGCAGCGACACTCGGACCCGTAAAACGAACGTTGGATTCCCGCCACTGCTGATCGTGCCTCCCATCACCGAGCCAATAGTCTGCGAGACCGAAGCCCCCCGTGTAGCCTACGCGTCCGTCCACAACCACCACACGCACGTGAGACCTCTGCGCCGCCTTGTGGAGCGTATACCATTTTAGTGGACGGAGCCACGCCACCTCGACTCCGTTCTTTCGGAGATTGTCGACCCACTCGCCTTTCAGCGGCTGGGATCCGAACGCATCCATCAAGACGAGAACACGAACCTTTGCCTTGACCCGATCGATCAGGTACTTGGACATCGTGTCAGCAACTGCTCCCGGTTGGGAGTAATACATCTGCACGGTGATCGTGTGCTGCGCCGACGCGAGGTCTTTCCAAAGCGGCGGGTACGTTTCGTTGCCGTTGTTCAGTAACTCGATGGTATTGCCGGGCTCGAGGTGCGTTCCCGTAAAAAGTTCAATCGAGCGCGCGAAAAGGGAGTCGGTTACCCTGGGTGGGCCTTCGTGGTCGCCCTCGGCGATCACCCGCGTAACTGTTGCGTCTCGGGTCACCGACAGGATGCCGATGAGGACCAGAACGAGGACGAGTACCAAAAGGATCGTGAGTGCCGCGTACTTTAGAATTGTCATATAGTTGCCGCGGCTCATGTGCAGAGGTTGTTCCAAACATACGGCTTGGCCAAACAAACTTCTTGCAGGGAGCGTCTTTAAGCATCAGTTTAGCGGTTCATGACACTGGCTGCCCGCCGGCGCAATGCAATGCGGGCCATCCTGCTCGACCGCTCGCTCGAGGCTTTGCCGATTTTCAGACTGAGTGATTCAGCTGACGAATCGGCAATTAGCTACGCACCCCCATCCGGGGGGCGCTGGCGTGTGCTCCCCGGTCCGGCCGATCGGCTTCCGGGAACCTTTGACCAGGATGTCTACGTCGAGCTAATGCACCGGTTCAGTGAAGCGGGCTTCCCGGCCGACGGTACAGTCAGCTTCACACTGCATTCTTTCCTTAGGTCGATCGGGCGCCGAGTGGATGGAAGAACTTATGAGCAACTCCGGTCGGCTCTCACCCGTCTCCTGCGAACCACCCTCGAGTCGACCGGAGTGTATCTCGCCGCCGGTGAAACAGCACCGCTCGATGGTCGGTTCACAATCCTCACAAACGTCTCAATCGAACGCCGCCGGCTCGTCGATCGTGAGCAGTTCACACTCTTCCCCGTTCTCACTGCGTCGGAGCCCGGAGATGCGCGCGTAACGATCGCCCCCCTCCTCCGAGCAAATATCGAGTCAGGATACACGGTCACCCTTTCGTCAGCGCAATATCAGTCGCTTTCAAACCCGGTAGCGCGCCGACTATATCGCGTCCTCGAAGTCGCGAGAGAGAACGAAATGGTGACATGGCGCATCCGACTGGACAGTCTTGCTGAGCAACTTCCGCTCGCGCAGCGCTATCCCTCGCATTTACAGAGGGTGCTGCAGCCGGCACATGAGATGCTCATGGCTGCCGGGCTCGTTAGAGACGCGTCATTCCGTCAGGTTAACCGCCGCTGGTTCGTGGATTACGTGCTTGCGACCAGGTTAGCCTGATCCAAAACGGAACCGGAATCGGGGTCTGGCGTATTTAACTACTATTATAGTAGGCGCGACTTAGTCGACTTCCCCTCGATTCCAACATGTTTCCTTCCAAAAAATCCAAGATTGCAGCTCTTGCACTTATTCCTGTCCTCGCCGGTGGATTTGTTGTCCAACGGGCAGAGACAAGAGATAACGCCCGGCTGCTTGATGATGTCCTCACCATCGTGTCGAGCCGGTTTGTCGATACTGTCGCTACAGCGGACCTCTACGAGAAGGCGGCCAAGGGTCTCGTCCGCGAGCTGAACGACCCGTACACAGTTCTCTTTTCTCCGAAAGAGCTTTCCAATTTCAACGCCACAAGCACCGGACGGTACGGCGGAATCGGAATGGAGATTGGAGAGACCCAGGGTTTCGTCACGGTGCAGCGTGTATTTCCCAACACACCAGCTGAACGAGCCGGTGTCGGCGAAGGTGACCGCATTGTCATGATCGACACGCTCGCCGTTCGCGGATGGACGACGGCGCAGGTCTCCGACAAGCTCAAGGGCGTCCCCGGGACGAAAGTTTTGGTGAAGTTTGCGCGGCCCGGAGTTACCGAGCCGATTCCAATTACTTTCGCGCGTGCAATCATCAAGATTCCGGCGGTTCCTTACGCCATAATGCTGGACGGGAAAGTCGGCTACATCCCCTTGCAGCAGTTCAATGAAACTGCAACTGAGGAGCTGCAGGCTTCCGCTGCTCGCCTGATAAAGGAAGGCGCGCGGGGAGTGATCATAGATCTCCGCGGCAATCCCGGCGGGATTTTCGACGAAGCCCTCAGCGTGAGCAACCTTTTTCTGAAACGAGGTCAGGAGATTTCCAGCATCCGCGGACGCAACGCGGAAACGCAGAACTTTGCCGCGACCGACGCTCCCCTCGCACCGGAGATTCCGCTCGTCGTTCTGAGCGACAGCCGCAGTGCTTCAGCTTCCGAAATTGTCGCTGGCGCGCTCCAGGATCACGATCGGGCCCTGATCGTCGGCACGACATCCTATGGAAAGGGATTAGTCCAGACGGTATTTCCTCTCGACGGCGGCTACGCCCTCAAGATGACGACTGCCAAATGGTACACGCCCAGCGGCCGCTCTATCCAGAAGGAGCGAAAACTATTGCCGAGCGGTGAGTTTGTTGAAGTAATGCCTGACTCGCTCGAGACTGACAGCGTTCGCAAGTCGCGTCCGCAGTTCAAGTCCGACATGGGCCGCATTGTCTATGGAGGCGGTGCCGTAACTCCGGATATCATAGTGCGTTCGGACACGCTGACGTCCGCCGAACAAAAACTTCTGCGGTCACTGGCCCCGAAAGCACCGATCGTGCAGGCAGCCCTCCAGAATTTTGGGCTCGAGCAAAAAGGAAAAGTTCGCCCGGATTTTCTCGTAACCCCGGCGTGGAGAAACGACCTCTACAGCAGGCTCGTTTCGCAGGGCGTCACAATCGATCGCAAGGAATACGATGCCGGGATTGGAGAGATCGATCGTCTGTTGATCAACAATGTCGCTCGAATCTCCTTTGGAGATTCAACTGCCAAGCGTCGCGAAATGGTTGACGACTCTCAGCTTCTCAGGGGAGTAGCTGTCTTGCGTCAGGCAAGAACTCAGGCCGACCTCTTTGCGATTGCCCAGAAGCAGCAGATAGCCCTTCAGAAACACTAGCCCGCCAAAAACAAGTAGTCCGACCCCGCCATACGC
>JBKJPM010000213.1:0-5839 GCA_046595175.1 Gemmatimonadaceae bacterium | reverse complement strand
TCTTTGCCTGGATCGCAGTGATCGCTGCCGTCAACGTCGTCTTGCCGTGATCAACGTGGCCAATCGTGCCAACGTTTACGTGCGGCTTCGTCCGCTCAAATTTCGCTTTGCCCATTCTTTCCTCTAATTGCAGTTACGAACCACACGAGCGGCGCCCTGCCACCCTTTCCCTACAAGCTCGCGATCGGGATTGAACCGATGACCTCACCCTTACCAAGGGTGTGCTCTACCAACTGAGCTACGCGAGCAACTTCAAAACCATACTTCACCGGAAGCGGGAGACGGGACTCGAACCCGCGACCACAAGCTTGGAAGGCTAGTGCTCTACCAACTGAGCTACTCCCGCAATACACGACAAAAAAACCCCGCCCCAACTTTCCACCATGGTGGGGGAAGGATTCGAACCTTCGAAGGCGTAAGCCGGCAGATTTACAGTCTGCTCCCGTTGGCCACTTGGGTACCCCACCCAAATCCCGCAAAAACCAGCCGTCCGACACCCGGAGCAAGACGCACACCCGATCCAAGAAGCAGAGCTGACGGCCGGAATCGAACCGGCAACCTGCTGATTACAAATCAGCTGCTCCGCCAATTGAGCTACGTCAGCAAACAGCGATTCTACGCAAGCCTAGAATAATAGCAGGAACGTCGGGCCTCATACAAGTGGCTTAACGCCTATCTCACGCGCTTCCATGTCGTTCCAGACGGTCCGTCCTTGATCTCGATTCCCCGGGCCTCGAGTTCCTCCCGAATCGCATCCGATCTCGCGAAATCCCGGTCCTGCCGAGCCTGCCTCCGGTCCGCCAGGCGAGCTTCGATTTCGGCGTCATCGTCCGCCGATTGCTTCTCAGGAATCACGTCGAGAACGCCATTGATCCTGGCAAACGCAGCGCGAACCGCCTCCAGCCCCGCGTGGTCCAAACCTCCGCGGTCGAGCTCGGAGTTGGCCTTTCGGATCAGAGTGAAGAGCGCGCCGAGCGCCACTGGCGCATTTAGGTCATCGAAGAGCGCGGTAGATGCGGCCTCGTCTGCCTCCGCCGCGATTTTTACCATTTCCGGAGTGCCGCCATTCGCCGAAGCAAGTCGATCCGCAAAATCGCCCACGCGGCGCACACCTTCGGACGCAGCCTCGAGCGCCTCTGCCGAGAGATTCAGCTGCTTCCTGTAGTGTGTGGAGAAAACGAACGCGCGAAACGCTGCCGCCGATATTCCCTGCTCCCGCATGTCGGCAACTGTAGCGACGTTGCCAACGCGCTTCGCCATCTTGGTGCCGTCAGTGAGAAGAAACTCGCCGTGGCACCAGAATCGTGAGAAGGTTTCTCCGGTCGCGCCCTCGGACTGCGCAATTTCGTCCTCGTGATGCGGAAAGACGAGATCAACTCCTCCGCAGTGCACGTCCATCGTCGCTCCCAGATAACGCATCGCCATGGCCGAGCACTCGAGGTGCCATCCCGGGCGACCGCGTCCCCAGGGTGACTCCCACGCGGCTTCCGCAGCCTCGTCCTCATCCTTGGCCGCCTTCCACAGCGCGAAATCCTGCGCATTTTCCTTCGTGTAGTCGTCCTGCGCGACGCGCGCTCCCGACTTGATTTCTCGCGTGTCCAATCTCGACAGTTTTCCGTAACCGGGGAAACGATCGATCGCGAAATACACTGATCCGTCTTCAGCCTTGTAAGCGATACCGCGAGCCATCAGCGACTCTACAAGCGCGATCATTTCCGGAATGTGTTCGGTTGCCCGCGGATATTTCTCGGCGTTCTGAATTCGCAAGTAGTGCCGATCTTCGTGAAACGTCGCAATCACCGGCTCGGTCACCTGACTGATCGTCAATCCGCGTTCTGCAGCGCGCTTGATGATTTTGTCATCGACGTCAGTCAGATTCATGATCTGCTGTACTTGCCAGCCGCGAAGGTGAATTGCGCGACGAAGGAGATCTTCGAACAGGAACGTGCGAAAATTTCCAACGTGGGCCGGATTGTAGACCGTCGGCCCGCAGGTGTACATCCGCACAGTCGTAGCGTCCGCGGGAACAAGCGGCTCGACGCTACGCGTCATTGTGTTGTAAAGACGGAATTCGGACATGTGATTGAAGCTAGCTGAAATCGTTCTTGCTTGCCCCTGTGCAGCCCACACCCCGTGGCCGGCGGCGATGAACGAACCCGCGGACAACATGTTCCAGCCGCGTAACGCGCTTCAGTGCATGCGCTCGGCGACAAAGCGAGCGCTGGTTGTGCAAAGTGGAAATACCGGGTCGACGAGTTGCTCCTCATGCTGGTCCGCGCAGTAAGTCCCGAGAATCCTGCCATCATCGAGAACAATCACCCTTGAGGCAGCCCTAACGACACCGTGTGCGTGACGGGCGGCTATGGCCACTGCGCCGCCCGATGATGCGTGTTCTGTAAGGGCGTCGAGCGCGCAATGTGACAGGTGCCCGGATTCTTCGGCCGGAGGTGTGTCAACGAGAAGCACCTCCGGGTCGAACGACAACGCTTCCGCGATCGCGAGTCTGCTTATCTCCTCGCGCGTAAGCGCCGCTACCTGGCAATTCGAGCGCGCGTCCAGACCAAGCCGTGCGAGTGCCGACTGTACGGCTCGCGGAGCGGGACGACCTGTCGTTTCGCGGGCGAAGCGATACTCAACCACGTCGCGAACAGTCAGGAACGGATAGTAGACAGGCACTGCCGGGACGTAGGCCACTCCCGGCACGCATCCTCCGCCCGGGAATAGATGTCCAAACCACTCAACCAGACCTGCATCACGTCTCAATAATCCGGCGACGCACTGGAGCAGCGTCGTTTTACCTGATCCTTCCGGCCCGATGATTCCAATAACGTCATGGCTGCGAAGATCGAACTCGATGTCGTCGAGCGCCATCAGGCCGCCATTTCGCCTTGCGAGGCCGCGAGCGAAAGATCGAGTAAGTCCGCGTACTCGAAGCAATGGTGACGGTTGAGTTTTTGCAGCCCCAAGCGGTGACGTGAGCATGAGTCAGGTTATTGCTCATGCTGCCTTACGGTGCATCAAAAGAAAACGCCGCTCATCGAAACTGAGCGGCGCGGTGAATCGCGAAGAATGTTTATCAGGTCGCCCTGACGATTGGCGGCGGCATTAGTGGTCCGATGCGAATGCGCTCGCGAAGCACGTCTGGTCCAGGTGTGCCCGGAGTCATAACCCCTCCGTCGGGTGCCGGCACACGAAGCAGGAACATTCGATCGCGAGTGCTCTTCCTGAATCCTCTGCCTTCGTAAATGCGGTTGATGAGAATGCGGCGCACGATGACCATCACGGATGCCAGCATGGGCAGCGCGATAACCAGCCCCATGGGTCCGAGAATTTTCCCGATCACCAGCACCGACATGATCGTCAGCACGGGTGGTAGCTCTACCTTGTGCGACATCACGAGCGGCGCGACGAGATTGCCCTCGATGAGATGAACGATGACGCCGAGGCCCATGACCATCAGCGCGCGCGTTCCGCCGCCAGGTCCGCTGAGTACGAACAACGCCGGCAGAGTTGTAGAAAGCAGCGTTCCAAAAAATGGAATGATCGCGACAGCGCCTGTGAAGATTCCAAACGTCAGCCAGTATGGAACATCAAGCAGATACAGGCCGAAGGCGGTGAGCGCGGCAAGAACGCTCATCGCGGTGAGCTGCGCGACGATGTACGCGCGCAACGCGTTGGCCAGGTCTCGCAGTACATCGCGAATGAGGTCGCGGTGAACCGGCGGGAACAACGCGATCAGCCACTCGCGGTACACTCCGGGCTGGAGCGCGAGATAGATGCTCATCACGAACACCGCGAATATCTCGATGAGCACGTTAACCGCCAAAAACACTTTCGGCACTACATCGCCGGCACCTGAAGACAGGCGATCGTAGACAGCCCTGATGAACTGATGCTGACCAGGTGTCCAGAAATCGCGCATTGCGGGAAAGCGCGCTACGAAATGGTCCATGCCGCTTTCCCAATTCTCGATTGTCGCCGGGAGAGTTATGATCAACGCCCGCGTCTGCTCAATAACTGGTGGGACGAGAATGGCGAACAATCCGAGCACGCCGACAACCGTTCCGATTACTGCCAGAAAAAATGCAAGCCGAGGCGGCATCTTCGCCTTCTCCACAAGGGCATCGCGAACAGCGCCCAGGAAGAGCGAGATGATTATGGCAAGAAAAAGAAGCAGGAACACACTGGCCGTAGCACCCACCAGCCAGAGGCCGAGGATGAAAAGTGCTACGGTTATTAGAGCGGACCCCAGCTTGAACGGCTGGCCGCCCAGTGCTTCACTCAATGCGTTGTGTTCTCGTCGTGAATCTCTTCGACTTCGGCGATTTCATCCGCTTCACCGGCAGAAAGCTGCCTGTTCGTTTCCGGGGCAGGCGCTGCGATCAAACCCATCTTCTCCTTGAGCGCGGTAAGCTGCGCGTCGGCAGTCGCGTTTCCGGCAGTCGCCTCGAGACGCTTGAAGTCGCTCGCCAGACGATCGCCCGAAAACTCCTCGTTGATCTCGACATGGGCGCGAATCTGGCGCTCGTTCTGATCGATCTTCTCTTCCATCCGGGCGAACGCCTCAAAAGCGGACTTCTCGGAGATCGAGGACATCGTTTCCGAAATTCGCTTCTGCGCGTCGGCCCTTCTCTGCTTCGCGAGAAGAAGATTCTTTTTGCGCGATGCCTCTTCGATGTTGTCGTTGAGACCGCGAAGCGAATCCTTGAGCCTGTCGGTTTCCTGCTTGTGCGCCTCCCAGGTGAGCTGCATCTGCGAACCACGCGATACATGCTCGCCGCGGCGCATTAGCGCCTGCTTCGCAAGGTCGTCACGCCCTTCCTTGACGGCCAACATCGCGCGATGCTCCCATTCCTCGGCTTCGCGCAGCTCCTGCGCCGACTGGTCCTGGAGTCTCTTCTCGTCAGCAATCGCGGCGGCCACCTGCTGCTTGGCTTTGACCAGCTGAGAGCGCATGTCGATGATGATCTGATTGAGCATCTTTTCCGGCTGTTCAGCCGAAGAGATCATATCATTGACATTAGATCTGAAGAGACGAGCGATTCGGTCGAAAATGCTCATTTGCGGATATTACCTCGTATGAACCGGCGTCCGCCAAGATACCCAATCAGGCGAACGACTACCAGTAAATTCGTGATCATGACCTGCGGATCTGATAAAGCCGTTCCTTCGCCAACTTTCGTCCGGTAGGCGTGGCAGCGAGACCACCGCCAGCGGTTTCCCGATACCGAACGTCCATCTCCCTGCCAATCTCACCCATTACGTCAATCACTTCGTCGCACGGAATCGCAAAAGTGATCCCTGCCAGCGCCATCTCAATTCCAGCAAGCGCAATCGCTGCACCAGTCGCATTTCTATAGACACACGGCAGCTCGACCAGCCCGCCGAGCGGATCACAAACAAGTCCAAGCATCCCCTGCATCGTCAACGCGACAGCATGTCCCGCCTGCGATGGAGTTCCGCCCAACATTTCCGTCGCGGCTCCGGCTGCCATGGCGGCACCCGCACCGGTCTCCGCCTGACAACCACCTTCTGCACCAGACAACGACGCCCGCTCGGCAATTACGGCACCGATCAAACCCGCCGTCGCGAGTGCCGATATCAAGTTTTCGTCCGACAGCCCTCGTGCTTGAGCGAGACCAGTCAAAACCGCTGGAAGCGTTCCCGCCCCGCCGGCAGTCGGCGCGGCGACAATCACTCCCATTGCAGCATTTACTTCCTGGACCGCCAACGCTCGTGCCAGAATGTCCCTGAACGGTGTGTTCGCCAGCGGGCCATCCGGTCCAGTTCTCAACTTTGCAGCATCACCGCCGACAAGGCCCGACGCCGACCTCAGGTC
>JBKJPM010000292.1:0-15668 GCA_046595175.1 Gemmatimonadaceae bacterium | reverse complement strand
ACTGCCCGCATGTAATCATCCAGCGTAAGGTTGTACTTTGCCTGCAAAGCCTGGTCGAGTGAAAACGCGATCACTTCACCCCACGTGTAGTAGGAAATGAAGATGTTCTTTGTATTGAGAGGGTCGAGATATGATGCGCCGTCAAAGAACGGAGCCTGCATGCTCATCTCTACTGGCGAATGCCGCTGTCGGGCAGGTGACCTGGTTACTCCGTCCACCGCTCCGCGCATGATCTCGTTGAACGCGCTGTCGGACAGGAATCCCGCGCGCTTGAGCATTAGCTCGCCGTAGTATTCCGTAAATCCTTCACCGAACCATAAATCGCGCGACATGTTCTCGCGATCGAAATCAAAGGGCTCGATGCCCTTCGACCTGATGCGCTCCATGTTCCAGGAGTGGAAGAACTCGTGCGCAACCGTGCTCAGTGCGCGGGCGCGATGCGCGCTGTCGGAAAGATTGCTGCGTGAGCTTGTGATAAAGGTTGAGTTGCGGTGCTCCATTCCGTCGCCAGTCGCCCACGGGCCATAGTCGATGATGAAAGTGTAGCTGCTGTAGTCATAGCCGGCCGTCTCACCGAAAACCTTGTTCTCCTCATCCACAACTTTGCGTACCATCAGCGCAAACGAATCCAGCTGAGCCTGAGTGCCCTGATGATGCATCGCGATTCGCCAACGAGATGTCTTTCCATTTATCGTCTCGCTCCAGCCGCTGAACATCAACGGACCGACTTCAGTAGGCGAATCCATGAACCACTGCATGTTCGGCGCGGTATAAACGCTCGGGTCTGCGGTTGGCACCAGCTGTGTGGCGATCTTCCAGTTATTCGGCCTTGCGATTCGCAGCCTGGCCGGCGCGTTGTCGAATCCATGCGCGAACATGAATGTCGCAGGCATGTTCATGTGCGCGTGGGTCGAATCGACCTGCAGGTAAGTTCCGTCCGCGCGGTTGCCGAAAATAGTGTAGCTGATTTTTACGGTTCCGTCATGTCCTTTGACATTCCAACCGTGCGTGTCAGGCCGCGTGATTGTGAGTGGCGTTCCCTTCCCGTCCGTCGCCGCGAGGTCATAGACATTTTTTGCAAAGGATGTCATCGCGTACCTGCCGGGACTCGACCGGGCCATTCTCGCTTCCAGTGTCTTCCCTTTCGGGATTCCGCTGAATATGGCGGTAACCTTCGCTTCGTGCTGGGCCCGATTGGGAAAGGAAATTTCGTAGCTCACAGTCTTTCGAGCCGACTGGGCTTGCAGGGGAAGCGCGGCAATGAACGCCAACAGGAGGATGCGGATTTTCATGGTACATGTCTTGGCAGGATGGACAGGAAACGTAAGCGTCGTACGCCGACTCTGCCTACTCTTGTGTAGCCATATTCCGCGCGGACCCTAGATTGGTGCTGGCCTGATTACTCCCAAAAGGACCCCGCGCTGCCTGATCTGAAGGACTCGCTCAAGACGAAACTAGGCGCCGGCTTTACTGTCGAGCGCGAGCTGGGCGGTGGCGGCATGAGCCGCGTGTTCGTCACGCGCGATAATTCGCTCAATCGGGCGGTGGTCGTAAAGGTTCTGCTCGCAGATATCGCCGCCGAGGTAAGCGGCGAGAGATTTCGTCGCGAAGTTCAGCTCGCCGCAAAGCTGCAGCATCCGCACATAGTTCCCCTGATTTCTTCCGGAGAAGTAGACGGTCTTCCCTACTTCCTCATGCCTTACATCGATGGTGAGTCGCTGCGCGCTCGGCTGGCGCGCGACGGTGAGCTGCCAGTGAAGGAAGCGGTGCGAATTCTCCGCGATGTTGCGTCCGCGATTTCATACGCGCATCGCAACGGAATTGTGCACCGCGATATCAAACCGGAAAACATCCTGCTGTCCGACGACTTTGCTGTTGTCACCGACTTCGGAATTGCGAAAGCACTGTCCGACTCTTCGGTGACTGGGCAATCGTCGGGACTCACCACGCGAGGAGTTGCGCTTGGAACTCCGGCCTACATGGCGCCGGAGCAGGCTGCCGCGGATCCCTCGGTGGACCAGCGGGCTGACATTTATTCCTTTGGTGTCGTCGCATACGAAATTCTCACGGGGACGACGCCTTTTGCGGGACGCTCTACCCAGGCGCTGATGGCGGCCCACGCCATTCAGTCTCCCGAGCCAATTGAACGACGACGGCCTGGTCTCCCTGCGGCACTGGCTTCCATGGTCATGCAGTGCCTTGAGAAACGACCATCGGATCGTCCACAGAACGCGGCAATTCTCATTGCTGCGCTCGAATCTGTTCCGACATCCGGTCCTTTTGCGGCGACCACCACGTTGCTGCCACCAGGATCGGAGAAGCCTGGCGCGCGTTTGGGCGCGCTTGGAAAATGGACACGTATTGGAGTGGGACTTACGGCGCTCTTGTTTGTCGTCATAGCGGTCGTCTATCTCCGCCGGAACGCCGTACCTATCGGCACCGTGCCGGTACCGGCATCAACCGTCGGATCCATTGCCGTTCTGCCGCTCTCCAACCTTAGCGGCAACAGTGAAGATGAGTATTTCAGCGAGGGGATGACCGACGAGCTTGCAAACGCTCTAAGCAAAATTCCCAACCTGAATGTCGCGTCGAGAACCTCCACCTACTCCTTCAAAAACGTAAAGAACCTCGATCTCGCGGAGGTCGGAAGAAAACTCAATGTACGCACCGTGGTCGAAGGCAGCGTGCGGCGCGCCGGTAACAAGCTACGCGTACACGCGCAGCTCACGGATATTACCAATGGTTTCGTAATGTGGTCGAAGACATTCGACGGGGACGCCCGCGATGTGTTCACGTTCCAGGACCAGATTGCCGTGTCGGTAGCCGACGCACTTCGCTCACACCTTGCGATCAACACAGCGGGAATCACCGATGCCCGAGGCACCCAGGATCTCCGCGCCTTCGATTCATATCTACGCGGAAGATATTTCTGGCATCAGCGCGGTGGTTCCAACCTTTTCAATGCCGTCAATTATTACAAGGTTGCGCTCGTCCATGATCCGAAGTTTGCGCGAGCCTATGCCGGTCTGGCGATTTCGTATGCTCTGCTTCCCGAGTACTCTCCGCTTTCTCCAACGGAATCGACCAGGGAGGCGGTAGCCGCGGCTGACAAGGCGCTTGCGCTCGACAGCTCACTTGCCGAGGCTTACACGGCGAAGGGGCTCGCATACATCCACTCGTGGGAGCACGGCAAGGCAGCCGCGGAATATGACCGCGCAATTGCGGCAGATCCCAGATACCCCACGGCGCATCAATGGAAGGGTGAGTACTGGCTGCAGATGGACCAGCTCGACTCCGGACTCGCCGAGATACGTCGCGCAGCGGAGCTCGATCCGCTTGCACCGATTAATGGAAGCGCGCTCGGGTACACGCTTACAATTGCGGGACGTTATGATGAAGCAATTGCGGAGCTCAAGAAAGGAGTCGAGCTGACACCTACGCTGGGCCAGACCCATTCCATGCTTGCGAATGCCTACTATGGCAAAGGTCAGCGCGAGTTGGCGCTACAGGAAGCAGAGATCGCACTACGCCTGGATCCAGCGATCAGCTTTCGCCACGGACAGACCGGATTCATGGCGGGGAAAAACGGCGACGCGAAAACTGCCGCGCGGGAGCTCAGGTATTTGAAGACAACATTCACGCACGCACCCCTTCCGCATTTTTCGTTTCTTCTGGCCTATCTCGGCGTCGGTGACAAGGAGTCGGCACTTGTCGAGCTCCAAAACGGCATTGCCGAAAAGGACTTGGCGCTTTCAGCCCAGTCACTCACCCGTGATCCACTGCTTGCGGATATTCGAGCCGACCCCCGTTTTCAGGGTCTGGTTTCGAGGATGAAGGCTCTGCGCAGGTAGCCTTAGGCGCGATCCGCTGCCGGCAGCCGTCCAGTGTATTGCAGCAGTCCGCCGAATTCGCTAATCTAAATTCGTTCGATCCCACTATGGAGGGTGACATGTCATCGTTCGCAAGGATTGGAAGTTTCGCAGCTGCTGCATTGCTGGGCATTGTCGTGTGCGTGCCGAAAGCGAGTGCGCAGACAGCCGAATCAACGAAGATGGAGATAACGGGGGCGGCCGGTTTGAAATGGACACCTCTCGTCGTGCCCGGATTTCCGTCCGGAGGCAAGATGGCCGTACTTCACGGGAATCCCGGAGGCGATGGCGACTACACTCTCCGACTCAAGTTCCCCTCAGGGTATGAATTTCCCCTTCACTGGCATCCGGGTGGAGAGCATTTGACAGTTCTGAGCGGAAGCTTCCATCTCGGCATGCAGGGCGAGAAGAAAGCGAAGAACTATGTTCCCGGCGATTTCCTGTACATACCCGGCCGCATGTCACATTTCGGCGGCGCACGGGGAACGACTGTAATTCAGCTGCATGGAACCGGGCCATTCGCGATCAACCTCGGAACTGCGCAATAGAATCACGGATGTCAAAAAGCCCGCGACTTCATCGTTGCGGGCTTTTTGTTCGTCCCGGGTTCCGTTACTTGACCTCGAATTCCTTCGAGCCGGCCGGGGTCCCATTCAAGGAGACATCTACTTTGTACTTACCCTTTGGCCACGCCGATGGCTTCGTGATGTGGAACTCAGTTACAGCCGGACCAGATGGTGATATCGTTTCGCTGCTTTCGCTCACGACCTGGGCATCATTGTAAGTCCACTTCGCCGTAAGCTTGGCGTTATCTGATGTTCCTTCGGTTTTTACGGAGACATAGATAGTATCGCGAACACCGAACTCACTCGCCTGATTGGCTACCGCCTTGTCGGTTCCAATGCTCTTTCCTGTCTGGATGTCCGAAACACTCAGCGCGACTGGAGCTGCCGGCGTAGGAACCGGGATGTTCGTGTCCTCTGCCGGCTTGTCCTTCTTGCAGGCGCCAACTGTAAAAGTGACGAGCAGCGCCGCGGGGAGCGCGAAACGGCGGTATGTGAATGCCTTCATCTTAATTCTCCTGTGCAGGTATGATGAGCTCCAATCCCGGATGGATGAGATCCGGATTGGGAATCTTTGCGCTGTTCGCTGCGTGGATGATTTTCCACTTGTTGCCGTCTCCGTAAAAGTGCTTGGCAATCTTGCTGAGACTGTCCCCTGACTTGACCGTGTAAGAGGTGCCCGCCGCGGCTGTGGAAGAGGAACCGCTCTGTACGTCGGAGAAGTCTGCGGTGCCGCCTGCCTTTGAAAATCCTCCGGTACTGTCTGCTTTTACATCTGAAAAATCGCCTTCCGGCTTCTTGTCAAAAATTCCCATCTTGTGCGCTCCTGTTGAAGGCCGGCAGCAACTGACGGCACCACCCGAAGAGCAGTAAGCGTGCCCTATGGTACGGTGGCTGGCCGGGCATTCCGCCCACGATTGCAGAGCTTACTTTCCAACCATGCCAAAAATCCTGAAACTGTCCGCTGGCTTGCTGGCTGGCGCTGTCCTGTCCTCGGGCTGCTCTACTTTGCCGATCAGATCGAATCCGGTGAGCTCCAACCCCAACGCTGATTCTGCGGTTGTTCTGGCCGACATTGGATACCTGGCCTCTGATCAGCTTGAGGGGCGGTTCACTGGAACTCCCGGAAATGATTCTGCGGCCGCATACATCGCGCGCCGGTACGCGGCGCTCAACACGATCGCGGTACTTCCGCAGCGTTACCTCCAGCCATTCGATGCGCTGTCTGCATCTGACGCACACGCCGGAAGGACGACACCCCGGAAAACGCAAAACGTTGTTGCGATAGTTCGCGGAACTGATCCTGTGTTACAAAAGGAATACGTTGTGGTTGGCGCGCACTACGATCACCTGGGGCGCACTACAGATTTCTCGCTGGATCCGGAAGCGAAGGATGCAATTCGGAATGGTGCGGATGACAATGCTTCGGGTACCGCCGCCGTGATGGAGCTCGCGCGCCTGTTCAGTCTGCGACCAGCGAAGCGGTCGGTAATGTTCGTGAATTTCAGCGGTGAGGAGCTGGGGGTGCTGGGCTCTGCGTATTTCGTGGAACATGTTCCGATTCCCCGGGACAGTGTCGTCGCCATGGTGAACTTCGACATGGTCGGCAGGTTGAGGAGCGACAAGCTGATTGTGTATGGACGCGGCACTGCTTCGGAATTGAAGCCACTCGTCGACAGCGTAAACAATGCACTGCCCGATGCTCATTTTTCGATCAGCGGAAGTGATGATGGGTTTGGTCCGTCGGACCACAGCTCGTTTTACGCGCGGAATATTCCGGTGCTGCATTTTTTTACTGACATTCACGACGACTATCACAAGGCGACGGACGATATCGAGAAGATCAATGCAGGCGGCGAGGCGCGGGTTATCAATCTTGCGCGCGGAGTTATCGAGGCAGTTGCAAACCGTCCGGGCAAGTTGACATTCGTCCGCATGAATCCGCCGCAGCAGTCCATGTCATCGCGTTCGGGGTCACAGGTTTATCTCGGATCTGTTCCCGACATGGCGGCGGGTGATACGCCTGGGTTGAAACTCTCGGGAGTTCGTCCTGGGAGTCCCGCCGATGTTGGCGGGCTGAAAGCGGGAGACTTGATTGTCGAGCTCGGCGGGAAAACTGTTACCGATCTGTATACCTATACCGATGCGCTCTATGCCAACAAAGTGGGTGACAAGGTGAAGATCGTTTTTGTTCGGGATGGAAAGAGAATGGAAACTGAGGTCGTTCTAGGGAGGCGAGGAGGATAGGGCACAAAAAAAGGGGAACCATTTAAGGTTCCCCTTTTCCTGAAACGAGAACGCTTTACTGGTGCGTTACGAAAAAAACAACATCTCCGCCGCCGCGATAAGCGGGATTTCTCAGATTTGCCGTCACCGTCGTGGTGAATTTTCCGTCCGAGTTGGTGTTAACTCCGGTCATCTGGAACGATCCACAGCTTGCACCGCAGGAACCAAAGAAGTTCGCGCCGCTGAGACCAGTGCTGAGGTCAACAGTCAGGACGCCGCCTGTGCCGCGAAGAGTCAGTATCCCCGTTCCGGAAATCGTACTCTTGTGGAACGAGATGCGCGCACTTGGCGACGATAGAGTCGTACCGGCCGGCTGCGTCTTCCCAAAGCTGATCCAGCCGTTGTTTTCCGGGCCGTTCAGGAAGTAGGTGGCGTTGAACGCCGAAAACGCGCTCGAAACTTCTCCGATGGTTTCCATCGGCGGCGGCGGACGGAACGCCGAAAGGCTTGCAACATTTTGCGTTGAGAGAACTGCACTTTCTCCATTGGGTGCTGACGGGTTCTCGCTGCAGCCTATAGCAACCAGTCCGGCGGCTGCGAGTAGGGAAAGATTCTTCATTGTGACAGCTACCTCTTCTAAATGCTCGATTAGACGGAGAAATTGGATCGCCGTCCGACTTGGCGAAAAAAATACATATGTCCGGCTGGAAAGGCCACAATCATTTGTTGTTTAGCCGCCCAAACGACTGGGTTAGCTGCTTTGCGGCCGCTACGACGCCCTGAACCTCCGGATCCCCGCTTTGCCAGGCATTCACGACGAAGGTGGCGGCCAACTGTACGATATCAGCCCGCTTCTGCCGAATAGCGAGCTGGGCGCGCTCGAACGCCATTACAACCTCCATTGGCGTTATCGCGGAATACAGTCGCTGCCGAAGCAGACGGTCAGCGGCCTCGAATCTTGAGCCCCGGATTGCAAGTCGCGCGCTTTCCAGCCGGTCAAAATCGCAGCGCAGGCAAATGGTGTCGGGCAGCTCACCAAATGCTTTTTGTGCACCGGCGGAATCGCCCCGAGCGAGCACCAGAAACGCGCGTGCTGCGCTGGTATTGTAGGCAGCCATGGTTTTGCCGTTCCGACCGGCTTTCGCGGATTCGCTTTCATATTGTGCGACCAGCCGCTTGATGGAAGCGGTGTCGCGCACGGAAGCCCACCAGGACAGGGCACTGTGAGCCTGCGGGTCATTGGAAGAAAGCCACCGAGAAAACACAGACTGCGCGCTATCCCTTCCGACGATTCCAAGCAGCGCAAAGTGCGTAAACAATCGCGATGGCTTGTTGCCAATCAGATCATACGCTTCGCGCATTCGTCCGCGGTAGGCGAGTTGTAATGGCAGCGCGCTTTCAAGCAGCACCGAATCTTCAGTAAATGTCGGCGACGACCGCGGCTTACGCGCCATCGCTCTCAGGATCATCAGCCCTGTTTCAGACGAATCGGCCCACCTGCTGACAGGCACCCATGCGTGATACAACACGAACGACGATGTCGCATCCAGAACTTTCTGGATTTCACGCGCGCGGATATCTGGTGCGCCTGTCAGCCGGTCCAGCAGCACCAGGGCATCGCGATCTTTTCCACGGGGCTCGAACCGCAGGTAATCGCCTATGTACTTCCGACCGCCTGCAGCACCGTCGAGTGTGAATCCGAGTTCAACTGTATGGATGTACGCGGGCGTAAATGCCGAATCGAGCGCGATCGCCCGGTCAAAGGCTTCGAGAACCTGACGCTCGGAAATGTCCAGGATGCTGCCGTATCCGAAATGCATGCGCGCTTCGCCCAGTGCGTACCATGCTTCCGGATCATCGGGATACAACCGGGACAGCTCATTGGTAGTTGCGAACAAACGACGCGTGCGATTCCAGTCGGGCTGGGAAAAATCCGACTGACCCAGCGACGACATCAACGAGTCCACAGTCAGGAGCAAGCTGTCGCGCGGTGCCAGTCCGTGATTGCCGGCGCCTGCGCGTAGAGCAAGCACGGTTACAATCGAATCGCTCTCACTTTTTTGCCATCCGGCAACCTGGGAAGCGCGACGGAGTGCCAGCGGAAATGCGGTGTCGAGCTTGAGTGCGCGGGCATAGGACACGGACGCCGAATCCCAGGATGTTCTTCGAAAAAATTGCTCGCCCTGAAGAAATGCTTTTATCGCCAGCAGATTCCTGGACCCAAGCGATGTCTGCCGGACTGCCCCAATCCGATGCCGCTCGCCGAGATCCTGGAGAAGCGCAATGGTAAGGAGACTCGCCGCCTTATCTATGTCTTCAGCCTTTGGCTCGTACTCACTGATAATTTCATCCGTCCTGGCATTCAGAAGGGTGGCGCTGATGGTAACTGAATCGATGCCCGACCGACTGAATCTTCCGTAGACGGCATATCGCGCGTTCGTCCTTTTCGCGAGTGCCAATGCATTCTTGCGTTCAGACCGGCCCTGCCAGCCGCGGATCGCAGCTGACGGAGAAATGGTTCGCAGCGGTCCTGCGCCATCGAGATTGCGAGCGAGCAAATCGACCAGGCCTTCATGCCAGAGCTTTAGCTCCGAAGTATCCGCAACGAGTGCATCGAAGGGCGCGACAACAATCGTTACTGTTTCCTGCGGCGCAGCACGCGCGCGCCATACCCGCCAGCCGAATATCCCGCCCACAGCAAGTAGCACAGCCAGTGGAACTCCAAAGGCAATTCGCCAGCGATTCTTGCGAATAGTCCTGAGCTTGAAAGCCCGGGTGAAATTGATGGATGTGCTGTCGGGCAGCTCGAGAGCATCGCGAAACTCGCCCGCAGTCTGGAACCGATCCTTCGGCTCCTTCTGTAGCGCACACTTGATTGCACGGAGGACGTTGACGGGAATGTCGTCGCGTATGTCGTCGAGCCGCGGGGGTTCCCTCGTGAGGTGCGCCGCCAGGATCGCATGCGTCGTTGCACCCGTGAATGGCTGAGCGCCGGCAAACATTTCATATCCAACGACGCCAAGGGCGTAAATGTCCACCCGCCCGTCGATGTTGCGCTCACCCAGCGACTGCTCCGGAGCCATATAGCCGACAGTGCCAAGTGACATCCCGGTACGCGTGAGACGTCCACCGCCCAGAGTGTCTCCTTCGAGTGCCGCGGCAATTCCGAAATCGGCCAGAACTGCATGACCATCCTGTATCAGGATATTTTCGGGTTTGATGTCGCGATGAACTACGCCCAGCTTGTGCGCATACGAGAGCGCATCCGCGACTTCGCGCAGCAGCCGCACCGCATCGCGAACAGAGAGTTTCTGCTCACGCTCCATTACCTGGCGAAGCGATTCGCCATCGATCAGGGGCATGACGTAGTACAACAGTCCATCCCGCATTCCCGCGGAGATAACCGGGAGTATGTGCGGGTGTTGCAGCCGCGCCGTTACTTCGCTCTCGCGCTTGAAGCGAGCCATCATCATCTCGCTCGTCAGTTCCGGCGGGAGAATCTTGATGACTACTTTTCGCTGCAGCTCGGAGTCGGTCGCAATGAACAAGCGACTCATCCCGCCCCCTTCCAGCTCACGATCTATCGTGTAGCTGTCCAGGAAAATGGACTGCACTCGTGAGAGCAGGTTTATCTCGGGATCCGGCATCGCTCGGTTAACTTAGAGTCCGGCCACTACTATAGATACGGGAGCGCACCCGACTCCTTTTCCCTGAGCATAGCCCACCTATCGGTAAACGTCCCGTCGGTTCCCGATGGTGAGTACGAGAATCAAGAGTGTTGCATCCCGGATCTGGTATATGACACGAAAGTCGCCAACCCTGATTCGGTGCAGCTTTTCTTCACCGGCAAGCTGCTTTACTCCATGCGGTCGGGAGTCCAGTGCAAGAGCCTCGATGGCGCGCACTATTCTTCGCTGGGGTATTGGATCGATCTTGAGCAGGGCGCGGGCGGCCGACCGCGCGAACTGAATGTCGTACTTGCGCGTCATGCGAGGCGGAGTGTTCGGCGTGCCTACGCTACCGCTTGATACCCAGCGCCTTCTTAAGCTTTTCGAATGGAATTGGCGATTCCTTTTCCCGGAGCGCTTTTCGGGCGAGATCGAGATCAATGCGATCTTCCATTTCCTCGAGCAGCTCAAAGTCGGCAATGGGAACAATTGCGGCGACATCTTTTCCATGCCGGTGCAGTACAACGCGCTCCCCTTTATAGGCAACGTCATTGACTATCTCCGAAAACTCCGACCTCGCCTGACTGGCTGCATAGCGCACGAACACCTTCCTTTAGGCGTGATGTTATAATATGTACAATTTGTACGTTTTGTGCAAGTAGAGCCATGGCGCGGGGCTCGATCACGCCTCTGAGGAATCCACTGAAAAACACCGGAAATTGCGCTAGTAAAACCTCGTATTCCAATACTATAGTAGGCGTCCACCACGCCTTACCTGATTCCCAGCCAGATGACCGACATTCGCGACGACCTCCAAGGTGCACTCGGGACCGCCTTCACCGTAAAGCGTGAGCTCGGCGGCGGCGGCATGTCCCGGGTTTTCCTGGTTCACGATGAAGCGCTGGATCGCGATGTTGTAATCAAGGTGCTCATGCCCGAACTGGCGGCGACCCTTAGCGTCGAGCGGTTCACCCGGGAGATCAAGCTCGCGGCCAGCCTGCAGCAGGCCAACATCGTTCCGGTCCTGAGCGCCGGTGCGATGATCAGCGGGCTTCCCTACTACGTCATGCCATGGGTGGATGGCTCGTCGCTGCGCGATCGACTGAATGGCGACGCTGCGATCCAGCTCAAGGCCGCTGTTAAGATTCTGGGCGATGTGGGATGTGCACTCGAGTACGCACATGCGCGTGGCGTGGTGCACCGGGATATCAAGCCGGAAAACATTCTGCTGTCCGGAGGAACCGCAGTCGTTACGGATTTTGGAATCGCGAAAGCAATCACGGCATCAAAGACCCAAGCACCCGGCGGAACTCTTACTGTCGTCGGTACGTCGCTGGGAACTCCTGCTTACATGGCACCGGAGCAGGCAGTCGGGGACTCGGTCGATCAACGAGCTGACATTTATGCCTGGGGTATCGTTGCGTACGAGCTGCTCTCCGGAAAGCATCCCTTTGGAGATAAGACTACCGCGCAACAGCTGATTGCAGCGCATATCGCGGAAAAGCCGCCGGCCCTGAATACCGTGAGACGCGACATTCCGCTGGCGCTCTCAAGTCTTGTGATGAGCACGCTGGAAAAGAATCCCGACAACCGGCCGCAGTCGGCCCAGGTAATTCTCCGGGCGCTGGACGATTCGGCTTTACTGGGAACCACGCCGACTGAGATCGTAAGTCACGCTCCAGCGCTGAAAACCAGTGCGACCGGCAAGAAGGTTCTCCAAGGTGCAGTGATCGTAATGATGCTCGCTATTGGCGTCATCGCAGTCAAGAAACTCGTGACGGCGAAATCGGACGCTCCAGGCGGCAACGCCGCGGCGCCGGCAGCAGACTCGAGTATCAACACAGTCGCAGTCCTTCCATTCGTGAACACGAGCGGAAATCCGCAGGATGAATATTTCTCGGACGGAATGACGGACGAGCTCGCGCGCGCGCTCTCCAAGATCCCGGAAATGCGTGTCGCATCACGCACTTCGGCGTATTCGTTCAAAGGGAAAGCCGTCCCTGTTCAGGACATTGGAAAGGCGCTCAATGTCAGGGGAGTGGTCGAGGGGACAGTCCGCCGTGCAGGCAGCCGTCTTCGCGTCACGGCACAGCTCACAAACGCGAATACCGGTCTCGTTGTCTGGACGGATGCGTTTGAGCGGGAGGCATCCAATGTGTTCCAGGTCCAGGATGAACTCACTGCGGCGATCGTCGGCGCATTGAGCAGCAAACTCCGCCCCGAAGCGAAGCAGTCGCTCGCAAGCCAGAACCGCGGAACCAGCGATCCCGAATCTTACGACCTATACCTGCGCGGAAGATTCAACTGGAACAAACGCAAAGCCGATGCTATCGAAGACGCCATGGTCGACTTGAAAAAGGCCATCGAGCGAGATCCAAAATTCGCGCGCGCCCATGCAGCTCTGGCAAGCAGCTACGCGATTCTTCCGCAGTACTCGACAAAGATGACCAAGGGGGAAGGAATCCGACTTGGGACCATTTCCGCATCACGTGCTCTCGAATTGGATCCTACACTTGCCGAACCTCATTCAGTGCTCGGCTTTCTCTATCTCAGCTCGTGGGAGTGGGAGAAGTCTGAAGCTGAATTCAAGAAGGCGATCCAGGCGGATTCTACCTTCGCGACCACATATCAGTGGTATGCATTTCTTCAGTTCGTCACGGGACGGCTGCGCGAGTCCATCGCGACAGTCAAGCGGGCCCGCTCACTCGATCCACTCTCGCATGTCATTGCAGACAATCTTTGCGGACGTGCACTGTTAGTGAATGAAAGAGCTGCTGGAGAAGCTGCCTGTCGCGATGCAGCTCCGCTCCTCGACGGCCAGGCGATGTTTGCATTGTTTGACCACAAATGGGACGAGGCCGCAGACAAATTTCGTCGGTACGGTGAGCCTTACTCAGCGCAGGGCTTTTCCGCCTACGCTCTCGCAATGGGTGGACATACCGCTGAAGCGCGCGCGAAACTAAAGGTCTTTCGTGCGGCAGGTGGGCAACCGATGAATGTTGCCTTGATCTATCTCGGACTTGGCGAAAAGGATTCCGCCCTTGTCTGGCTGGATCGCGCTGTCGATGCAAAAGAAAACGCACTTACCACTACCGCGCCTCTGCTAATCGCTCCGGCTTTCGATCCGTTCCGCGGTGATCCGCGTTTTGAGAAGCTCATCGACAGGATGGGACTGCGACCGTACGCGGCCAAAACCAAATAGCGCCTCATTAGCCGGAAGCGACTGTGGCGTATTAGAAGCGGAAAATCTTTCCGAGCGCCTTTCCGACTTTCTTCCCCAATTCGTCAGCCCAGTTTGTCTGATCCGCCCAAGTCTGCTGCGGCTGATCGTATCCGGCAGTGTGCACCGGACATGGCATCGTCGGCTCAGTCCCCGGCTTGAAATATTCCACCTGCCTCACGGGACACCACTCAGTCGCGAGATAGCCGGTCTGCGAATCAATGGTGCGTGCGGTCATTCCTTCAGGAGCACTCCATGATCCGGTCGGTGTCGCCTCCTTCCATCCATTGATGTACCACTCGGCCCATGCCGGAGCCGCAAGCCGTCCGCCCGAAGCGTCGCCGCCAATGCTGCGCGGATTGTCATAGCCGAACCAGAATCCGGCGACGACCGTGGGGGTGAACCCCATGAACCAGACATCCTGGCCCTTGTTGGTGGTTCCTGTTTTACCGGCGACCGGTCCCTTCACTCCCCACTCTCGGATCACGCGACCGGTTCCATAGTCCACGACGCTGCGCAGCATGGATGTCATCTGATACGAATCGCGCGGATCCATCACTCGCTCCAGCGGAGCGCTCTCGCTGCTCCACATCACCGACCCGTCCGACGCTTCGATTCTCCTGAGCAGTCTCGGTGTAACCTTGAATCCGCCATTGGCAAATGGCGCATATGCGCGGACCATTTCCATTGGCGTGACATCAACGGCGCCGAGCACAATGGCAGGCTGCGGATCAATAGGACTGGTAATTCCCTGCTTGTGCGCTTGCGAGATAATCCGCTCGATTCCGACCACCTGACTTACCCGAACGGTGGCAGAATTGAGGGACGACATCAGCGCGCGGCGGAAGGTCACCTTGCCGAGATACTCGCCATTGAAGTTGGCGGGTGACCAGACCTGTCGTCCGCGGACAACGTCGATCGGTTCGTCATCCACTTCTGATGCCGGCGTGTACCCGGCGGCGAGCGCAGTCGCGTATACAAATGGTTTGAATGCGGAGCCGGGCTGACGCCGAGCGTTGAGCGCGCGGTTGAAATTACCGGCTTCGTAGAATCTTCCACCGACGAGTGCGCGAATGTCACCGTTCCGCGGATCCATGGCGACCATCGCGCCCTGGATGCTGCGCCCAATCGCGGCTGCCCGGCGCTGAACGGCGCGATCGGCTGAGCGTTGTGCGGAATAATCCAGGGTCGAGTAAACCGTGATATCGGCTACGTCCTCTTCACCGGATTTGAGGATTGAATCCGCCAGCGCGCGAACAGCGTCGAGCGCGAAAGAGTCCATGTCGCCGACTGGCTTCCATTCATTCCGTGCGATGCCAAGTCGCTCGGATGCAGCCGACACTGCGTTCTGGCGGGACAGGTACCCGTCACGCACCATCAATGTCAGCACCAGGTTGCGGCGTGCAACTGCGCGCGATGGGTGTTTGCGCGGTGTGTACAACGAGGGCGCCTTGGGAAGAGCGGCGAGAATCGCGCCCTGCGACACGGTAAGATTTCGCGCGTTTCTTCCGAACAGGTCGCGGCTCGCGGCTTCGATTCCATACACACCGTTGCCGAGATAAATCGCGTTCAGGTATATCTCGAGGATCTGGTCCTTGGTGAGCGTGCGTTCCATCAGGCGTGCGACGCGGAGCTCAACGAGTTTCTGCGGAAGCGAGCGCGCCTTGAATCGTCCGACGACGAAGGTATTGCGGGCCGCCTGCATCGTGATCGTGCTGAACCCCTGTGCTACGCCGCGGGATTTTACATTGGCCCCAATAGCTCGGAAGAATCCGCGCCAGTCTACACCGTTGTGATCGTAGAAGCGTCGGTCTTCGGTCGCGATGAACGCCTGACGCACGTGGATTGGAACCTGGGAGAGCGGAATATTGACACGGCGCACATAGGCGAGGTGGCCGAGGAATCTGCCGTTCCGGTCGAGTATCTTTCCACCTTCATCGGGGCGGAAGCGCTGGATTTCGGCGGTGGTCGGACAGCTGTCGAACGCACATGTGCCTAGCCAGGAGTCGAAGAACAGGACTCCCAGTACGCTAATTGCCAAACCGATCTTGATGATCAGCTTTGCGCGCGGGGAAAGGCGCGAGAGGCGGCTATCGTTGGTAGTGCGGTTTAAAAATTCCAC
>JBKJPM010000276.1:0-5119 GCA_046595175.1 Gemmatimonadaceae bacterium | reverse complement strand
CATCACATGGCAGAAATGCCAGATACGCGTTCCATCCCCGATCTTGGCGCCGTCGTCCACATACGCGCTCTCATGAATCATTGCCGATGTCATCTAGACCGCCGCTGGAGTGTCGAGTTTCATGTGCCATTCCTGTAACGAGCAAACTGTCGGAGCGTGCTCGCGCTGCGCTTCCATCGCGCTCAACGCCGCGCGTGCCGCTGAAAGCGTCGTCGTATATGCAACCCGATTGGCAATCGCCGCCTGGCGCAGTGAATAATCATCTTTCTGCGAATGTTTTCCAAAGGGAGTATTGATCAGCAGACTCACCCGGCCGTTCAACATCAGGTCTATGCCGTGGGGACGCCCCTCGTGAACCTTGAGGACCGATTCCACTTCAAGTCCGTGCTCGCGCAGGTGCTTCGCCGTTCCCGATGTTGCAAGTAGCTCAAAGCCAAGCTTGGCAAAGCGCGAGGCGATCGAGGCAATGTGCTTCTTGTCAAAATCATTCACCGTAATCAGCACCGCACCACCCTCAGGCAGCGCATTATCCGCCGCCAACTGCGCCTTCGCAAACGCGCTTCCAAATGTGTCTGAAATTCCCATGACTTCGCCTGTCGAACGCATCTCCGGTCCGAGTATGGGGTCGAACTCCCGGAACTTGTTGAACGGGAACACCGCTTCCTTCACCGAGATGTACGGTGGAACGACCTCCTCCGTGAACCCAAGTGATTCCAACGTCTCGCCCAGCATCACGCGCGCAGCATACGATGCCAGCGGAATTCCGATCGCTTTCGAAACGAACGGGACCGTCCGGCTTCCACGCGGGTTGACCTCCAGCACATACACAATTCCTTCCTTGATTGCGAACTGGACGTTGATCAGTCCCACTACGCCAAGCGCCCTCGCGAGTGCGCCTGTGTGCTCGCGCATTGTTGCCATTGACTGCGCATCAATGTTGTAGGGCGGAAGAACACAGGCACTGTCGCCTGAGTGAATTCCCGCATCCTCGATGTGCTGCATGATCCCTCCAATCACAACCCGTTCCCCATCGCAGATCGCATCCACGTCGGCCTCGAACGCGTCCTCCAGGAATCTGTCGATCAGCACCGGCTTGTCTTCCGAGACAATTGCAGCGCGCTCGAAATACTTTTCGAGCTGAGCGTCGTCATACACGATCTCCATCGCGCGCCCACCCAGCACGTACGAGGGACGCACCAGAACGGGATATCCAATTCGTTTCGCGGCGGAGAGAGCACCATCAAGGCTCGTCGCGGTCCCGTTTTCCGGCTGAGCAATGTTCAGCGACCGGGCTATGGCATCGAATCGCTGGCGATCTTCGGCTGTGTCGATTGCATCGGGAGATGTGCCGAGAATCTTCACTCCGGCCGCTTCCAGCCCCCGCGTGAGCTTGAGCGGGGTCTGCCCGCCAAGCTGCACGATCACACCGACAGGTTGCTCCCGCTCCACAATTTCCAGGACATCCTCAAGCGTGAGTGGCTCGAAATACAGTTTGTCGGAAATATCGAAATCGGTGGAGACGGTTTCAGGATTGGAATTCACCATGATCGTCTCATAGCCCTGCTCCCGCAACGCCAGCGCTGCGCGCACGCAGCAATAGTCGAACTCGACACCCTGCCCTATCCGGTTCGGCCCGCTGCCCAGGATCACCACGCTGTCCCGTCCAGTCCTGGGCATCTCGCTCTCTTCGTCGTAGCTGCTGTATAGGTACGGCGTGGAAGACGGGAATTCCCCCGCGCATGTGTCTACCATCTTGTACGACGGACGGATGCCCAGCTTCCATCGCGTTGCGCGAACTTCGCCTTCGCTCTGCTTCCGAAGCACGCCGAGCTGGCGATCCGAAAATCCCATCCGCTTCATGCGCAGCATCTCGTCCTTAAAAATCACGGGAAGAGATACATAACGCTTCTCCGCCTCGATAAGCTCCTGCATCTGGAAGAGGAACCATGGATCTATGCCCGTGAGCTCGTTGACTTCCGCGACCGAGAGGCCGGCGAGAAATGCGCGCTTTACCTGAAAGATTCTCTCAGGCGTGGGACGCCGGAGTCCAGCGCGCAGTTCTTCAATCGTGTCGTCATTGAGACGGTCATCGCTCAATGATATTCCAATTGCCCAACCGGGGCGCCCGATCTCGAGCGCGCGGAGCCCCTTCTGGAACGCTTCCTTGAATGTGCGCCCAATGGCCATGGACTCACCCACGGATTTCATCTGCGTTGTGAGCTGCGGGTTCGCCGCAGTGAACTTCTCGAATGCGAACCGCGGACACTTCACCACTACATAGTCGAGCACCGGCTCAAAGGAAGCCGGAGTGGTGCGCGTGATGTCATTCGGAATTTCATCCAGTCTGTACCCAACAGCGAGCTTGGCTCCTATGCGCGCGATCGGGAAACCTGTGGCCTTGGAGGCGAGCGCCGATGACCGCGACACGCGCGGATTCATCTCGATTACGAGCAGCTCACCATCCTTTGGATTTACGGCGAATTGGATGTTGCATCCGCCGGCTTCGACTCCTATCTCGCGGATCACAGCCACGGCTGCATCCCGCATGGTCTGGTATTCACGATCGGTCAGCGTCATTGCTGGTGCAACGGTGATCGAGTCGCCCGTATGCACACCCATCGGATCAATATTCTCGATCGAGCAGACGATTACTACATTGTCAGCTCCGTCGCGCATCACCTCAAGCTCAAACTCCTTCCACCCAATCACACTCTGCTCAACTAGCACCTGCGACACTGGTGATAGATCCAGTCCGCGGCGAATGGTGGTCTCGTACTCTTCACGATTGTAAGCAATCCCACCACCCGTTCCGCCAAGCGTGTACGCCGGGCGCAGGATGGCCGGATACCCGATTGTCTCGACAGCTTCGATGGCTTCCTCGAAAGTCGTGACGATGATTCCCTTCGCCATCTTTAATCCGATCCGCTCCATTGCCTTCGCAAACTCGCCGCGATCCTCAGCCATCTTGATCGCGCGCGCATCGGCCCCGATAAGATGCACTCCGTATTTTTCGAGTACGCCATTCTCGACGAGCTTCATCGCCACATTGAGCGCAGTCTGCCCGCCCATCGTCGGCAACAGCGCGTCCGGGCGCTCCTTCTCGATGACCTTCTCGACAAACTCCGGCGTAACAGGCTCGATATAGGTCCGGTCCGCAATTTCCGGGTCGGTCATGATCGTCGCCGGATTGGAGTTGACGAGAATGACCTCATACCCCTCTTCCTTTAGCGCCTTCGCCGCCTGCGTCCCCGAATAGTCGAACTCGGCGCCCTGCCCGATGATGATGGGGCCGGAGCCAATTACGAGGATACGGTGGAGGTCGCTTCTACGAGGCATTTCTGACAATCTTCACACCGCTGAAGATACCGGGTCAAAGCACAATAAACGAGCGACTTCGCAAGGCGTGCGAAATATGCGAGATTTCAGTCATGAGATTGCCCATTGACCCGAAAACACGAGTCCTGGTTACCGGCGGCGCCGGCTTCATCGGAAGTTGGCTCGTCGAAGAACTGAACCGCGCGGGAATCGAAAAGATTGTCATCGCGGATTTTCTTGGGACCTCCACAAAGTGGCGGAACCTCACAGGCCTGTCCTTCCAGGATTATCTCGAGGCGGACGATATGCTGGAACAGCTCCAATCCAATTCCCTTGGATCCTTTGGGCTGGTCCTGCACATGGGCGCGTGCTCATCGACAACCGAACAGGATGCAGCATACCTGATCCGGAACAATTATCAGTTTACGAAGAAGCTTGCCGAGTGGTGCATCAATACCAACGCCCGCTTCGTGTATGCCTCTTCGGCAGCCACATATGGTGACGGTTCACAGGGAATGAACGACTCCTCGGATCCCGCCTATCTCGCGACACTTCGCCCGCTCAACATGTATGGGTATTCCAAGCATCTCTTCGACCTGTATGCCGCCAAGTCAGGAATGCTCAACCATTGCGCGGGTATCAAATTCTTCAACGTTTTCGGCGCGCGGGAAGAGCACAAGGGTGATATGCGGAGCCTTGTCAGCAAAGCCTACCAGCAGGTTCGCGACGAAGGTGTGATTCGCTTATTCAAGAGCTACAAACCGGAATTTGCAGACGGCGAACAGCGCCGCGACTTTGTATACGCGCGGGATGCAGCTGCCATGACACTTCATATCGCTGCAGCAAAGTCCGCGAACGGCTTATTCAATGTTGGGTCGGGACGTGCGGAAACATGGATCGAGCTTGCGAACCCTGTTTTTCGCGCGATGGGCGTCAAGCCAAAAATAGAATTCATCGAGATGCCCAAAGCGCTGCGAAACCGGTATCAGTACCATACCGTCGCGGACATCTCCCGCATCCGGGCGTCCGGATACGAAAAACCCGTGACATCTCTCGATGAAGCAGTGAGAGAATACGTCACGGGTTATCTGCAGCGAGCCGAGCTCGCCGGAGCCTGAGCAGAGTCAGGCCGCTGAAACTCCGCGCGGGGCGCGCTGAATCTTCCCAGCCGCCAAACAGTCGGGCTGCTTACTTTGTGGGTTCCAACAGCAGCCTTTCGACCTCCAAGACTGCGTCGCCACTCGGAGTTACGCATGTCAGCCAGCTGGGCCACCACACGCTTGTCATGAGGCGCATCGGCGTCTTAGGGTAGTTGCGCCGCCATCGGGCTAGAGATCGACCGTCCGCGAGAAAGGCCAATTCTTTTGCTCCCCATTGAATCGAATACTCATGGATTGCAGTAGAGGGATCAAAGGGTAGCGACACGGTTGCTTCCTGCATTTTGCGCCCTTTTATCCACGACGTGAGAAGCGCTCGTCGTGAGCCGTCGTTGAGGATTTCGATGTCGATTTCATCATTCCGGTCTCCAGTATCGGAACCATACAGGAAGAAAGCGGACAGTGAGCCGGGAGCGAACGGTGTCTTCATCCGCGCGCTGTACCTGCCGAATGAAACGGGACTGACTGTGCGTATTTCTGCCCCATCGCATGTGCCAGTCAGCACGCGAAGTGAAAATCGATCGCCGAGCTTCCTCACCTGGTCTGGTCGCATTCTCCCGCGGCCGAGCCGATGGCTCGCAGCTCGAAAGATTGAGTCGGACTGGTTGATGAGCAGGAACTTACTCCCCTTTAATTCGAATGCGGCG
>JBKJPM010000253.1:0-14233 GCA_046595175.1 Gemmatimonadaceae bacterium | reverse complement strand
CGTCCCGGCGAAATGTCGTGGACATCTGAATTGGTGTCTCAATAGCCCCAGAGACCGCATCAGTTTCCCTGCCCGCGTGAACCGCGAGCGTCTCGATTTTCATCGCACCTAAACCGGAGGGGGAGCTACAACGGGCTCATCTTCCTTCTCGACGGGAGCGCCGCCGCTTTCCCACGCTTTCCACCCGCCGCTCAGTGACCAGACGTTAGTGTATCCCATTTCCTGAAGTGACCTTGTTGCAAGGGCTGACCTGAAGCCGCCGCCGCAGTACAGAATGACCCCCTTTGCCTTGTCGGGGATCGCCTTCTCTATGTCCCGCTCGATAAGGCCTTTGCCGAGATGCATCGCTCCCCGCGCGTGCCCCGCCTCCCATTCACTTTCTTCGCGGACATCCACGAGAGTTGCCCGGGATTCACGCATCCGTAAAAGAGCGTCATCCACTGAAACTTCCCGAACGGTTCGTTTGGCTTCTTCGACGAGCTTAAGAAAACCGGGAGAATGATCCAATTTCAGTCCGGTAATGAGTGAAATACCATGTCCGGTAATCAAATGGGGGAAAGGCACCGCGCAAGACTCGCTGAATGCGCGGCGATCTCTAGGACCCTTCGGCAGGTGGAGCATCGAGGATTGCCAACGCCAGCTCAAGGTCATCGTCGGTAACACATAGCTTGAAGCCATTGACCCAGGATAGCATGGACTGCCAGCCCGATGCTCCGTCTCCCATTACGACCGACTCGATGCCTTCGGCACGCAAGAGGGCCTGCGCAAAGTCGGCGCTCATCTGGTCGAAGTACGTCTTCACAGGAACCATGTTTTTTATACCCCGCCCGCGATTGAAGGCCTTGCGGCCGGGACAGGAGGCTCCGTGTACGCTTCCAGCTGAAGTGTCAAAAGCAATGTCGCCGCGACCAGTCCGCCGGCCACAAAGAATGGAATTCCGACCCCGAACCTGTCCATGGTCGCGCCGGCCGCGAGTGGAAATGCAACTCTGGAAATCCCGCCGAAAGTATGCTGCACTCCCATGTACAGCCCGCGCTCGCTGGCCGAGACCACTCTTGAGAGTGCCGCGGTGATCGCGGGGAAAACGAACGCTGTGCCGATAGGCATTAGTGTGCAGGCGACAAACATCATAAAGTACGAATTGATCCCTCCTACGATTGCGAGACCAACCGCGAGGAGAATCAAACCCACTCGCGCCAGCCTCGCTTCGCCCAGCCAGTCCGACATGCGCCCCAAGATCCAGACTCGGACAATCACACCCATTCCGCCCAGGTACATGATGATGAAGCCGACTGTTTGCTCGGTAATTGCAAGTCGCTTCCCTAGAACGAGAGGCATTGTCGGAACTGTTCCATAAAATGCCCCGATGGCAATTGCGTAGATCCATATAAGACGCGCGGCAGGTTCACGCGGACTGGATATGACCTGCCAGATTGCTGAAGCGCCTGACCGTCGCGGCTGCTCGATGCCAGAAGGAACTTGCCGCGACTCTCCAAGATACTTCCACGCAAACACGCTCACCGCCATGCACAACACGGCGGCGCCGATACCCGGTGCGTTGCGCCCAAAAAATCGCACGAGCACTGAGCCGATCGCCGGACCGACCACAGCGCCGAGACTGGTTGCTGCTGACAACCAGCCAAGACCCTTCGCCCGATCCTTTGGGTCGCTCACGTCCGCGACGTAAGCCTGGATCACCCCAATGGTTCCGCCTCCAAAACCCTGGATGACTCGAGACAGCAACAGCAGCCAGAGCGAATCGGCAAATGCGAATATGACGTACGCGACAGCCGATATAAGAAGTCCCGCGAGCAGCGCCGGACGTCGTCCGTATTTATCGGAGAAGCGCCCCCAAACGGGAGCGCTTGCGAGCTGTGCAACCGAGAAAGCTGCGATGAGCGCACCCACAATCGTGGCATTGGCGCCAAGCTTCGTCGCATAAAACGGGAGTAGCGGCAGGACGATGACCAGACCGAGCATGTCCACGAACGCCGTGACCATCAGGACCCAAAGTTTTGCGCGCATCGCTTCTCCTACTCCGCCTGCAGCTTTCTCAGGGTCCAAGTCTTAGGTACTTCTCCTCGTAGCGCTCAATCGATTCGCGAACAATCTGCATCGCCACGTCGCCCTTTTCCCACCCAATGATCTCAACGCGTCGCCCTTCGAGATCCTTGTAGATGTGAAAGAAGTGCTGCACTTCCTTGAGATAGTGCTGCGGAAGATCAGCAATGTCGAACACATCGTCGTAAAAAGGATCCATCGCCGGCACGGCAATGATCTTGTCGTCCGGCTCGCCGCGGTCCAGCATCTTGAGGACTCCCAAGGGACGACAGTCGATCTGGCAGCCTGGAAATGTCGGCTCATTGATGCTGACGAGAATATCCAGGGGATCTCCATCCTCGTGCAGGGTACGCGGAATGAGTCCGTAGTCTCCGGGATAGTGCACGGCGGAAAAAAGCACGCGGTCCAGTCGTATCTGTCCCGTGGTCTTATCCAGCTCGTACTTGTTCCTGCTCCCGCGCGGAATCTCGATGACCGCAGTCACGTTTTCCGGGGGATTCAGGCCTACCGGAAGGTCATGCCAGGGATTCATGCGCTAGTGCCGCGCAAAAACGTTCGTCGCGCCTTTCTTGTCGAAGGCGATTACGGAATAGTGCTCGGCCTTCCCACCTTCCATACCGGGCGAACCAACGGGCATTCCGGGAACGGCGAGCCCCGCAATCTTCGGCCGCTGCTTTAACAGGCGATCGATGTCAGCCGCGGGAACATGTCCTTCAATCACATATCCGTTCACAGTTGCAGTGTGACACGACTGCAGATCGTTTTTCACGCCGAAGGTTCCCTTAACTGTCTGCATGTCCCGGGTGTCGTGCGTGACGACGCGAAAGCCATGTTTCCGCAGGTGCTCAACCCAGTTCTTGCAGCATCCGCAGTCGGGATCCTTGTAGACAATAATCTCAACTGGCTTTGCGGCCGAGCGCATATCGGCCATCGCCGAAGGAACGAGAATCACAGCAACCGAGAAGAGGCTTGCGACGAGAAGTGTGATCCGTTTTGACTGAATGCTCATGCGCCTAAATCTAAACCAAAACGGGCGCTACTTTGGGCCGCTCAGGCGGTTTATCCGCCTCCGGATGCTGATCGCATAAAGAACGTAAACGGCAATCGCCACGATGTACGCTAAGTGATAGTAAATGGCGTTATCAGGCATTCTCCCCTCCCTGCTCGAGTTGGGCATCACGCCTGACCGCATAGTCATATCGCGCTCTCAGAAATGCCCAAAGAAGTATCATGGCGGCAGCCACGCAGACTGCGAGGGTTACAAGCATCTCGTCCGGCAGTGAGGGCCGATCCGGTTTCGCGACGATCGGCTTGGGATGCAGCGTGCGAAACATGTACACGCTGAGATGAATGAAGGGCACGAGCAGGGCGCCAAGGATCCCCAGGATCGCGCAATAGCGCGCCCGCATTCCCTGCTCGTCCACCGCGCCCCGAAGGATCAGGTACCCAACGAAAATGAACCAGAGAAAGAGCGTCAGTGTGAGCCGCGCATCCCATGTCCAATAGGTGCCCCATATCGGCCTGGCCCAGAGCGGGCCGGTAAGCAGCACGACGGTCGTAAAAACCGTTCCCACTTCCGCCGCACTTTCAGCAAGGCGATCAAGTTTTTCGTCGCGCATCCAGAGATAGAGCGCACTCAGGAGCCCTACAAGTCCGAACGAAATAAATGCGGCCCAGGCCGCCGATACATGCACGTAAAATATTTTCTGCGCGGGGCCCTGAACCGCCTCGAACGGCGTGAAAAATACCACACGCACCAAGGCGATTATTCCAGCCATGACTGCGACAATCGTAAGACGCGAGGTTTTCAATCTTCTATGGTGAAGGGAAATGCAAGCGTGCAAGCGACAATAAAGACTATGTCGAATGCTGCGAGCAATTTAAGCCACGGGAGAGCTTCGCCAACTGGTCTCCCGTTGAGAAGCCGTGCGGTCGCCTGCGCGGCCGGGAGCACAATCGGCACAAAAAAGGGCAGCGCGAGCATGGGCAGGAGGATTTCCGCCAGCCTGGTGTTTGCAGCCATCGCACTGAACAGGGTTCCAACCACCACCAGTCCAACAGCCGCAAGAAATGCGACAGCAAAGAGCGAAGTGAAAATTCGTCCGACCGGCAAATTGTAAAAAAGCCCTACGGCCGGAATTGCCACAACCTGCACCGCGATTACGAAAATGAGATTCGCGATCGCTTTCCCCAGAAAGATCGATTCACGCTCAATCGGCGCGGCCAGCAGAGCATCCATGGCACGCTCTTCCTGCTCCACACCGAATGAACGATGCAGCCCGAGCAGCCCGGCAAACGTGAAAATCACCCAGAGAACTCCGGGAGCGAGATCAGCGGAGGCAACCGCCGTCGAGTCCCATGCAAAATAGAAAATTACGATTCCCAGCAGGGAAAAAACAATCGAAGCCATGAAGGCGCTCTTCGTTCGAAACTCGATCGAGAGATCTTTCCGCGCTATGAGCCAGGCCGCGGACAAAAGGTTATGCATTTGCCGTCACCATGTCGCGGTACTGCGCAGCATACTCAGTGCGGTTCACATCGCGGCTCGCCTGATACCCCTTGAACGCACCGTTCACCATTACCGCAACGTGATCAGCAATCTCGAGCCCTTCATTCAGCTGATGTGTGACGAGAACGAGGGCCGCCCCGCCGGTCTTCAGCTCCCGCAAGACACCAGTAAGCGCCTGCGCACCGGAGTCATCCAGTCCCGTAAACGGTTCGTCCGCCAGCAAAAGCGCCGGTGAATTAACGATCGAGCGCGCGATGGATACCCTCTGCTGCATCCCGCGGCTCAACAGGCGCACCGGAGAATTAACCCGTTCAATGCACAGCTGCTCAAGAGCTTTTTTCGCCGCCGCCCGCGAATCACTCGCCCCGTAGAGCCGTGCGGCAAACTCGACGTTTTCCATGGCGCTGAGCGCCGGATATAACATCGTTCGATGCGAAATGATGCCGATGCGCGCGCGCAGCAGCGTATTCTCGGCTACCGAAGAACCGGCAAGGGTCACAGTGCCCTCGTCCGGCCTCAGAAGTCCACCAAGTATTCGAAGCAGCGTCGTCTTACCCGCGCCATTCGGTCCGAACAGGGCGAGACATTCCCCGGCGCCCAGCGAAAAGCCGACGTCGTCGACCGCGACGCGGCGTCCGAAACGGCGGGTGACTGATGTGGCGGTCAACAATGCCTGACTCGTCAAAATCATTACGGTGGTGAAAGGACCTAGCGCCTTCTATAGTAGCCGGAATATGCTTTAATTCCGAACAAATTTCCGCGCTTACCAGAACCGAAGGCCGATTGATGTCTGACCAGAATATCGATGTTCTGCTCCAGGAGAACCGAAAGTTTCCGCCATCCGAGGAATTTTCGCGTGCAGCTCACGTCTGCGACGAAAGTCTCTACGCCGAAGCCGCTGCCGATCCCGAAGCATTTTGGGCGAAAATGGCAGCCGAACTCGAATGGATCAAACCGTGGGACAAGGTGCTCGAGTGGAACCCTCCGCACGTCAAGTGGTTTCTCGGCGGCAAGCTTAACGTCGCTGCGAATTGTATTGATCGGCATGTGGAGGGTGGCTGGCGTAACAAAGCTGCCTTGATCTGGGAAGGTGAGCCAGGAGATCACCGCACACTCACGTACTGGGACTTGTACCGTGAAGTCACCAAGTTCGCGAACGTACTGAAGGAACTCGGCGTCAGGAAAGGTGATCGCGTAGCGATCTACCTTCCGCTCATTCCCGAGGCGGCAATCTCGATGCTGGCCTGTGCGCGCATCGGCGCGATTCACTCCGTTGTGTTCGGGGGGTTCTCCCCTGAGTCTCTGCGCGACCGCATCAACGATGCGGAAGCCAAAGTTCTCATTACAGCCGATGGCGGTTACCGGCGCGGACAGATAATTCCGCTCAAGCGAAATGCCGATAAAGCACTCGAGGATACCCCGACCATCGAGCACGTGGTCGTTGTCCAGCGACGAGCGGGAAGCGGAGGCGATGAATCATTCGCGGAGATGACGGACGGGCGGGACAAGTGGTGGCACCGCCTGATGCAGCATGCACCAATGCACTGCGAGCCGGAGCCAATGGACTCCGAAGATGTTCTCTACATCCTGTACACATCGGGTACGACTGGAAAACCGAAAGGCATCGTGCATACGACCGGTGGATACCTCACCGGCGTCGCATCTACCACGAAACTTGTTTTCGATCTCCGTGACGACGATGTGTTCTGGTGCACCGCTGATGTGGGTTGGGTGACAGGCCACTCGTACCTCGTATACGGTCCCCTGGCGAACGGTGCCACATGCGTGATGTATGAGGGGGCGCCCGACTGGCCCGAGAAGGATCGCTTTTGGGATATCTGTGCACGCCACGGAGTCACGATTCTCTATACTGCGCCGACAGCAATTCGCGCATTCATGAAATGGGGCGATCACCATCCCGCAAAGCATGACCTCTCGAGAATCCGCCTGCTTGGGTCGGTGGGTGAACCCATAAATCCCGAAGCATGGATGTGGTACCGCGAACACATAGGAGGCAACCGCTGCCCGATCGTGGATACATGGTGGCAGACGGAAACGGGTGCAATCGTGATCTCGCCGCTCCCCGGAGTAACCGAGACGAAGCCGGGAAGCGCAACTAAAGCATTGCCGGGATACACCGCGGAGCTCCTGGATTCCACCGCGACGCGAATCGATGTCGGCGGAGGGCTTTTGGCGTTGACGAAGCCATGGCCTTCAATGCTCCGAACCATCTGGAACGACGATGAACGGTACGTGAATACGTATTTCACAAAGTGGGACAAGCGTCCCGACCTGTATTTCCCTGGTGACGGCGCTAAACGCGATGATGACGGCTACTTCTGGATCATGGGTCGAGTGGACGATGTTCTCAATGTCGCCGGGCATCGGATTGGAACCATGGAAGTCGAGTCAGCTTTGGTCGAACATCCGGCCGTGGCAGAGGCCGCCGTCGTCGGAAAGGCCCACGAGCTCAAGGGCCAGTCGATCGCCGCGTTTGTCACTTTGCGGGAAGGCCAAAAGCAATCCACGCAGCTTCGTGAAGAGCTTAAGAAGTTTGTCGCCGACAAAATTGGCGCGCTTGCCCGACCCGATGACATCCTTTTCTCAGCTGATCTTCCAAAAACCCGCTCCGGGAAGATCATGCGAAGACTTCTGAGGGATATTGCAGAAGGGAGGGCGCTGGGGGATACAACTACCTTGGCGGATCCAAATGTTGTGGCGTCGCTCAAAGAGCAGTACGAGGACAAGGAAGGATGAACACAGGAACAGCGAGCCAGTAGCTCTTAGCTGACAGCCAATTGCTGTTAGCCGGCTATTGGCTACCTGCTTTCGGCTAATCGCCAATAGCTCGCAGTGCCGTAGTTCGACTTCACGCTGGTATGAACCCTGCCTAATATTACCCTTAATCAGCATATCTCTTGAATCGGGCCACCAAATGTTCTTAAGCAGTCTGTTCCCGGAATCCATCTTCGGCCGCAAGCTGAATCCCAGCGCCGAGCGCCGCCTGCGCCTTTCACAGGCCCGGGCGGAAGAAACGATCATCCGCGCCCATGTCGACAACGCCCTCATGTTCGTAGACACGCTCGCCGAGGATCTCTCTTTCGATCGCGCAATCGATACATATGTGCGCGTCATGGGGATTCCGGAGCCCCTCGCCAGCACCGTGGCAACCCGCGCGCTGGTAGCACTTGGCCGCGACCTCGTCCCCTTCCGCCGCAGAGCGCGCGAAGGAAACGAGGAAGAGCCGGTGGAAGCAAAGCCCAAGCTGCGTCTCGATGACGCAATGGCCCGGCAGCGTACTTCTAAGCGGCCGTAGCTTCTTCCGCTGAGTCCGACCCCCTCTCGCCCAAATCCCGCAGCGAGAGGAAGAAGATAAGGATCACGATCACGGCAGACGTGACGCACCACATGCAAACTGCGTGAATAACAAAAAGCTCGAGGTACGTGAGCCACGCAGAAAAGACAACGCCAATCCCCGACATCAGGGCCAGCGCTTGCGAGATATTTCGCTCGCCCTCCAGTCTCTGACTCGTTCCAATTAACGCGACAACGAACATCGCCGCATAAAAAGCGAGTCCCCACACGGCTACAGGCAAGCCGAGGAACGTTGCCCATCGGCTGGAATTCACCGTTTCGCACCCGTGAATGCTGCAGGTGAGTTCTCCAATGACGCCAATTTTGTACAACGTCAGGTACGTGGCGATGAACGCCCCAACCAGGGCGAGGACCGCTATCACCATTCGTTTCGTCACTGTCCCGTCGAAACCTTCCCCTGGGCCGCAACTGCTTCATCGACGTACTTCTTGAATTCGTCGTACGAAAGCGCTCCGGCGAACAGCTTGTCGCCGATAATAAAGCTCGGCGTGGAATTCACGTTGCGGCGGGCACCCTCAGCCTGGTTTGCGTCAATCTTGTACTGGTATTTCCGGGATTTGAAGCACTGCTCCCAACGCGGAATGCTGACACCGACCGCCTGGGCGTAGTCGTGCATGAGCGAAGCCGGATCGTCGGTCGCCTCAGTGTTCCATCGATCCTGCTCGTTGAAGATGCGGTCATGCATTTCCCAGAATTTCCCCTGTTCACCCGCACACGCGGCAGCGTTGTGAGCGGAAAGACTGTTCTTGTGTTGAGGCAGTGGAAAATCGTAGAAGGTGAAGCTGGCGAGACCCGCATCAACTATCCGTTTGCGGACATCAGCCTCAGACAGGACGCTGAATCGCGCGCAGCTGGGGCACTCGAAATCGGCAAACTCGAGGATATGTACCGGCGACGCAGGGTTCCCCAGCACATATCCCTCGGCTTTTGCTCCGCCCGGAGGTGGGGGTGAAATTTTCTGGGCCGCCGCAGGCTCTGGCTTTTTAGTCGTCATATAGACGAGGGATAGCACGCCTATGAGCAGGACTGCCCCAATTATGCCGAGAAATATGTTCCGGGAACGGTCAGCTTTGGCCTTTCGCCCTGCGTTCCGACGTCTGTCCTTATCTTTATCTGCCATGCGGAGAATTGTCTGGGTACGAGTTGTGTATAGTACTTCCCGCAAACTTTATGCGACTTCCATCGTAATTCGAAGTAAAGTACCAGAGGGTAAGGCCATTGCAAGCTGACATTCTGCGAGTTCCAGTAGGTCCCGGCGCAATGCACGTAGAGCGATACGGGCATGGCGGAACTGCGGTTATCCTGCTCCACGGCTTCGGAACCTGCACATTCCTGTGGCGGGGGGTGGCGCCTGCGATATCAGCGGCCGGTCATACGGCCTACGCCATCGATTTGTTCGGCTATGGCGAATCGGACCGTCCATATGACGCGACTTTTGGAATTACCGCTCAGGCTGACTACGTTGATGCTGCAATGACTGCTCTCAGGGTCCAGAGGGCGATTCTGGTCGGTGTGGACATTGGCGGAGACGTAGCGCTCGCATTGGCTGCCACGCGTCCCGACCGGGTTGAGAAGCTCGTCCTGATAAATACTCCGGCTTTTGAGCAGATACCGGCCCGCGACATCACCCAGATGCAGAGACGGACGGCCAAGTTCGCATTTCGCCTTACTCGCGGGGTACTGGGAGCAGCACCTCTTCTGGAGCATGTGCTTCGAGGAAGCGTCGCAAATGCCGATCATATGCCAATGCGGCTCATTGCACGTTATCTTGCACCATTCGTCGGGCGCGACGGCGTGAATCATTTGTTGGCTCTCGCCAGCTCCGTGACGACCGCCGACATGGACGAAGTGGATCTTTCCAGCATTCAAGCGCCCTCGCTCGTTATATGGGGTGAGGAAGATCCCTGGATCGACTCGAAAGTTGCCGACCGGCTCATCAATGAGCTGCCGGACAGCCGCCTGGTGCGATTGGCGGGAGTAGGAAGGCTGGTTCCCGAAGAAAATGCGGAGTATCTGGTTGAGCTTTTGCTCGATTTCATACGGCGGCGCGCGGCTGCGTAATCAGGTTTCCGGCTCAAACTGCGAACTTTTCGCAGCAAAAGTTGTCTAATTAGTGAACACAAATACACACACGAGATTTTCATTTGATGAATAGAAAAAAGCCCAGACTGCGTAAGGAACCTTTGAAACGAGAGGCTACGCCTTTCGAACAGGCGAGAGATGAGATGTTCCAGCACATCATGCGATGCGGGGTAATTGGAGCAGCTGACCACGATCAGACGGAATGGTTCGACCAGACGATGGAGTACCTGACCGAGCGGTATCACGAGCTCTCAGCCGTACAGCTGGTTGAATTGAGAATTCTCGGCGAGCGGTTCGCTCAGCCGGCAAAAGAAAAACAGGCAGGTTGAAGAGAAGGCGCCAATCGGCGCCTTTTTTTTATCGCGTCCTTCCGCGGACTCGCCGCAGGATTATCCCGGCGCGTGCTCCGCCGCCCAGTCCCAGCTCCAACGCCGGCGCCAAGCCTTTTTTCGGGGCACCCTCCACGCCCAGAAACGCCATGAGAAAGCCGTTGGAGCCGTTGTGCCCTGCATTGCTCCGAAATGAGATTCCACCCCCACCGTACGGCCCCCACTTCGATTGGCGAAAAGGATCAGAGTGGAAAATCGTGACGAGATCCAGCCGATACGTCGCTGTTCCGTCCACAACACCTGCGCCGGCCACACCTCCCCAACGCACGTACGTACCAAGCGGAAAGAGGACGCCGGCCCCGGCATAGACCGCTATGCTCTTGGTGACGATCGCGTCAGCCCGCAGCTCTGGACGCCCCTGCGCTCCAATTGCAGTGCTACCGGAGAGTATGACCGCCGTAATACAGGCCACGGATATCAAGAGCGGCTTCAGGCAGGACTCTTTGCTCGCGCTTTCCACAGCGCAACCGTGTAATCCACGATTGATGCCACCGAAACCAGCGCGATCACCGTCACAAGGATGCCTTTAAGGGCCGGCATAAAGAGCACTATGACCAGTGTACCCAGCTGGAGCACGGTAACAATCTTGCCTAACATTCGCGCCTGAAATACAACGGGCCTCAAGCCGGGAACGAGCCGCGCGACCAGAAATCCGATCGCAGTGGCAAGGTCGCGTGAAAGAAAAAGGAAATACTGCGATGTGGTCAGAATGCCGTTAATCAGATACGCCGAAACTGCCGTCAGGACGAAGGCGCGGTCAGCCAATGGATCGATAAGCGCGCCGGAAGCGGTGACGGACTTTCCCCTGCGCGCCAGCCATCCATCCAGAAAATCAGTTGCGCCAGCCGCGAGGATCACCGCGGCCCTGCCCATCGGTGAGGGCACGAGCAGGAAAATCAGCGCGAGGAAAAGTCGCGAGAGTGATACTGAATTCGGTAACGTGAAAAACGCGCCGCGGTCCATCAGGCAAAGTTATTTCAGGGGATAAGAGCTTGCCAGCATTCCGGGGCCTCTCTAGCTTCGCAGCGATGACTGAATCGCGCGTCCATCGCCCCGCCGGAAGGATTTCGTGACGCGTACCGACCTGATACTCGCGTACGGGTACCTCGCGGTCGCCGTCGCAATGACCCTCTGGGACGTTCTCATTGCGGGCCGAATTGCAAACCTTCGCCGAACTCCACGCATTTTCCAGGCAGCGACAGCCTTTGGCGGGCTTCTAATAATTCCGGCGCTGCTTGTCGCGTTTGCCTCCGCATCCATCCTCTACGGTCGAACCGTCTTTACGGTCCGCTGGATCTGGCCCCTTACTGCGGTCCTGTTCGTCATGCAGGCTACGTACGCCCTCACGAGACGAATGGTGACTCCACTCTTCGGTCTCCCGATTCTCTTTTACAACCTGATCATTGCCATAGTCGCAGTGTCGCGATTCATGATTTCACGCGGCGATCCCGGCTGGCAAATTGGACTCACCCTGTCCGCAGCGCAGACCAGCATGCTCGGACTCTTCTTTGGTCCTTCTGCACTCTGGTCATCGGGTTTCCCCACTGTCCCGGTTTTCTCTCCATCCCTACCCGCAAGATGGCGGGCGAGCGCGACTGTCCGCGGAATTCTCGCGATCACAGCGATGATAGTGACAGTTCTCGTTCTCATCGAGATTCCGACTGCGCTCGCAGCCATCAAGAGCTACAACACCTATGGAGATGACCGGCTTCAGGAGCACCCGGAAGGCGATTTCGCCGTCGGCCTGAAGATTTTTCCCGACCTGCGCAGTGGTCCTCCTCCGCTCGCCCTCCGTTACGACCTCTCCATGGCCGACAGCCTCGACGTTGACGCCATCAGTGTGATTATCAATCCCGAGGCCGCGCGCGGCGTCGCGCTCGACTCCATCGTGCACTCCCTTGAAGACATACGCACCGACAGCACCAAGCTGATCGTCACGCTCGGCTTTCCGAAGAATGCCCGCGCGGCGTTCACGCTGGCGCCAAAGGAATACACTGATGCTCGAATTGCCGACGTCAATCGAATTGCTCGCGCACTCAAGCCCAACTACCTCCTCCCTGTGCTCGAACCGTACGGCGAGGCGGAACAGGAGCTTGGCATTCAGTCCACAGACTACTGGAAGAACTACCTCACGCGGGCTGCGCGCGTCGCGCACTACATCAATCCAAATATCCGGGTGGCCGTTTCCGCTGCAAGCTATGGATCACGCGACAGTACGCTGTACACGTGGGCGGCTGGACGTGGATCGGGAATCGATGTTGTTGGTTTTTCACTCATGCCAGGACTGGATGGCGCAATCTCTCTGGACACACACATGCGTGTAGCACAGCGCTGGATGCGCCAGTTCCCCGACAAGCCGAAAGAACACTGGGTATTTGCCGCCGGTGGATATCCTCAAGCCCATGGCGACCACAGTCAGGAACTCGCGCTCTGGGGAGTACTCGCGTGGGCAACTGCCCAAGCCCCGATCAAGGGTCTCGTAATTCTCGAAGCGGCAGACTACAGCGCAATCCGCGGCGTGCGTCGGGCCGGCGGAAACCTTCGTCCTGCCTTCTCGGCGATTCAGCGCGCCGAGCGCGGACTGGCCGAGACTGCGACCCCGCCACTTCCTTCGTCGCAGTAGTCGGGTCGGGCTTTGCGGAACCGTCAGGCGCGCTCAGACCGTCCGGCCAACTCCGCGAATAATGCCTTCCACTCGTCGTTCGGGATTGAAGTGTGCGCGGGCAAATTCGCGCATCTGGTCGGCCGTCACGTTCATGATTGCATCGTCATACTCGATTAGCTCTTTCAAGCCACCGCCGACAGTGTAGGCAGAAATCATGTCGTTCAGGACCGCCGCGCCGCTTTCCTGGCCGATCGCGTGCGTTCCTACGGCGTAGCGTTTGGCGCGTTCGAGTTCTTCATGTGACACGGGCGACCTTGTAAACTCTGCGAACTGCGCCAGCAGTCCCTCCCGGGCAGCCTCTTCTTTTTCGGGAGAGGTCGCGATGTAGGAAAGGAACATCCCTCCCGCCGGATGCGATGCATTGAACGCATGAACCGTATAGGCCAGCGACTGCTTATCCCGAAGCTCCTCGAAGAACCGTCCCCCAAGTCCACTCGCAACAGTCGCGATCATCGCCGCCACGTATCGCTCGGGATCATTCCGATCCGGTCCAGCGAAAGCTAGGGCGAGCGCCGTCTGCGCCTTGTCGCGGGTTTCGAAAACTATTTCAGATCGTGCCGGCCAATTGATCTGCGGCAAGGTTTGCCGCATTCCCTGCGGCAGCTCGCTCAGGGCTGATGCGACTGTATTTGCCGCATGCTGCGGATCGAGATCACCCACCAGGCCAACAGTCCATTCACCCTTCTTCACCTGTCCTATGTACCAATCGCGCACAGCGCCCGGCGTGATTGCGCTAATGGATTCCTCAGTGCCCGAAACGGGAACGCCGTATGGATGCCCGGAGAAAGCGGCGAGAGTCGCCAGCCTTACGGGATAGGAATACATGTCGTCACGAAGCTGTGCGAGATTCGATAACAGTGCATGACGTTCTGTCTCAACCGCAGCGTCGGTGAGCCTCGCATTCATTACTACATCTGCAAGCAGCGCGAACCCACGTTCAAAGTGATTGCGCGGAATCGAAAGCGTCCACGATGCGCTGTCTCGCCCCACTCCTGCACCGATGGACCCTCCCATTTCTTCAGTGAGCGCCGCAATCTGTTCAGCGGAGTATTGCAGAGTTCCCTTTACGCTCGTGCGCACGGCGAGATTGGAAATTCCCGATATCTCCATGTGTTCCAGCGACGAACCGCCGGAGACCTGAATTTCCATATA
>JBKJPM010000244.1:0-9423 GCA_046595175.1 Gemmatimonadaceae bacterium | reverse complement strand
CCTTTAAAGTTAAATGGGAGAGGGAGTTAGTTCAATTGCCCCCGGTGGATTCGAACCACCATTCTCGGATCCAAAGACCGATGTCCTGCCATTGGACGAGGGGGCAATGTCGAGCGGCGAAAGCTAGCCCATTAGCTGGGGTTCAACAACCGATGCAGCTGTCCGGGTCCACACCAGTTCCCAACCGGGAGGGACCGCGACCCTCCCTGGCTCATTGTCCGCAGGGAAAATCCCGAAAACCACGGAGCCTGAGCCTGTCATTCCAGCCATCGATGCGCCCGCATTCCGCAGAAGCTCGACTGCATCGGTAATTTCCGGGTGGCGGTGCTCGACGACCGGCTGCAAATCGTTTTCAATCAGCATCTCCAGCTCCGACCAGGAAAGGTCCGCTATCGTCCATGGCGGACGATCGACGGACCTTGCAGGGGACTGGTCCAGCCAGGAGTAAGCCACAGCTGTATTGATCGAAAAAGGCGGAACGAGCAGTCCCACGGTCCGTTGCTCAGGTGTGGGCAGGGGAGTGAGCCGTTCACCGTACCCCTCTCCAATGGCGAAAGGAAAATCCGCAGTCATGAACGCTACGTCCGCGCCGAGCCCGGCAGCCAGCGCAAGCAACCTTGAATCGGGAACCGGCTGGGACACCATCCGGTTTAGCGCTCGCAACACCGCCCCCGCGTCCGCGCTCCCGCCCCCGAGGCCGGCACCTACTGGAATGTGTTTTTCCAGCTCGATTACCCACCCTTGGGGCCACCCGGTTTCGCGTGAGAAGGCGCTGGCCGCACGAAATGCCAGGTTGTCTTCAGCTATCCCAAGATCTGTCGCGCACAAAATTGAACGTTCGTCGCTGCTTATCTGAATCGATATCGAGTCTGCGAGCTCGAGCCTCAGAAAAAGTGTCTCGATGGGATGGTAACCGTTGGAATCTTTGCCCTTGATCCGGAGCGCAAGGTTGATCTTGGCCTGCGCTCTCACGGTTGCACGCGAAACTGGAAATGTCACTCCGACTCGTCCGCACTTGCGCTTATCTCGCGGAATTTCAAGCCAAGTGAGGCGAAGTAGTATGCGCCGATCAGCGTTATCGGGATGAAAGCCAGGATGTGGTATCCAATCGCCCAGCTGGTCGCGGCCGGCGCGCCGACAGAAAACAGGGCCAGCGATACGACGGCAAGCTTTTCAAATAATCCGAAGAAGCCCGGCGCTGATGGCACCGCTACGCCGAGAGCGATCAAGGCCTGAATGAAGAGAACGGCCGAGTAGGGAACCTGGATTCCGACGGCTTTCATTCCGATCCAGAAGGCGAGCGCGTTCACCAGCCAATGCAGTATTGCCCACGCGAGCACTGCCAGGAAGTGGCCGGGGTTCCGGAGGACGCTGAGACCTTCGCTAAATGCCAGGAGTGCCTGCCGTCCGCGCTCTTCGATGGCCGGAGCGACCTTTCGCGCAAAAAGCTCGAACAGCTTGACGAGATAGACAGGGAAGAAGACGAGCGAGTACAGTCCGGCCATCGCCACGACGACAAGGAGCCCGCTGCCCAAGGCCCAATTCGACAAGGGCTGTCCCGCAATGGTTGCATTCGAAGGGAAGCTTGGGTCCAGCATCGCAACAGACGCGAGCAGCAGCACTGTAAGCGCATCAAAAATTCGATCGACAGCGAGTGAGGCAATCGCTGTCGAGAAGGGGATCGCACTTTCGCGGGTCAGCGCGAAGGCGCGCGCAATTTCACCCGCGCGTGCGGGGACGACGTTATTCACCATCATTCCGATGGCGGTAGATCGCCAGAGTGGGCCTAGCGGTACATCGGCAATCGGGCGGAGAATCGTCCGCCAGCGGAGTGCCCGAATCGGGAAAATGACCGTCCCCAAAAATACAGCTACTAGAAGCATGGGCAGATCCGACCGACGCAGCTCGGACCAGACAGTTGCGAGTGATACATCGCGCAGTGTCCACCACAGGAGGACAGCGCTTAACGCAATCCCGATAACACTTCTCAGTTTGCCTTTCATGCGGACTCTGTTGCCGCCAGATCCAGAAGATCGAACAGCTCGTTCATCTCCTGCTCTGCAGGCGTGCGTTTCTCGGCGCGCGCGCGTGAGCCGATTTCGCGGGCGCGATCAAGGGCGGCGCGCCCACGGTATAAGAGCTGGTCAACGGGCAGCACTGCATCCTTCTGTGTTGAGCTGGATCGCTTTTTTTCTGCGCCCCCTCCTCCTCCGAGCCGCGCGATGCTGGCATCGAGAAGATCCTTCAGCGCACGGCCTCGTGAGCTCACGGCTGCAGCTTTGTCAGCCCCGGCAGGCTCAGAGTGTGCAAGCCTCACTATGTGCGGGCCATGATCGTCGAAAAAAAGCAGGGAAATCGGTACAGGCGCAGAGTCTGGAACTTCGCCGCGGGTAAATGTCATCACCTCGCGGGAGTGGCGACGGAGACGGACGTAATCCGATTCGTCCAGTTCCTTCACGCGCGCAACACTCACGCGCAGCTCGCGGATTCCCGCGAGCACTGCTTGCTTCAACTCTCCAGTCCACGGGATGTTGTTGCGAATTACATCCTTCGCAATTTTCTCTATCCCGCCCGCGATTTCTGCCAGACTTGTGAGCCGCGCCATCTGTGCGCTGGATGTAAGCTGCCGAGCTGCCGCTATGAATCTTCCTGCATTCGGCTGTCTTTCTCGAGACGCTTCTTCCTCGAGGATCGTGAGCTGCTCGTTGGCTTCGAGCGTGAAATAATCAAAGAGCCGCTCAGGAGTCTTCATGCTCATCCGCCGCGAGCCTCGGTCATAGCAGCAATCATTTCCCTGACGGACGCTTCAAGACCAATGAACACCGCCCGGGACACGATCGAGTGGCCGATGTTTAATTCTTCGATCTCGGGGATCGCAGCTACCGGACCCACATTTCTGGCAGTTAATCCGTGACCGGCGTGGACAGCAAGGCCCAGGGATGCGGCGAGCGCAGACGATATCTCGAGCGCTTCGAGCGAGCCCTTTGCTCCGCGCGAGTAAGTCCCCGTGTGCAGCTCAATCGCCTCGACACCGAGGGCCTTTGATTGTGTCACGGCGGCTGCAGTCGGATCGATGAACAGGCTGGTGCGAATTCCGGCGCTGCGAAGGGTGGCTATTGTTTTCTCGATTCGGTCTGGATCGGAGGAGACATCGAGCCCGCCTTCTGTCGTCACCTCTTCTCGGCGTTCGGGAACCAGCGTAACCTGGTCGGGTTTGACAGAGAGCGCGATCTCGACCATCGACGGAACACATGCCACCTCGAGATTGAAGTAGCTTTTCACCCGTGCCTTTAGGTTGGCTACATCGTTGTCCTGGATATGGCGCCTGTCTTCGCGCAGGTGGGCGGTGATCCCATGGGCTCCGCTGGCTTCGCAGAGCAGGGCTGCTGCAACCGGATCGGGCTCGTCGCCGCGCCTGGCCTGCCGGAGCGTCGCAACATGATCGATGTTGATGTAAAGTCTCTGCAGGGAAGCTCGCATACGCTTGAAGTTAGGCTCGCACTGACATTCGGAGAACCACGTGAGAAAAATCTTTGCGCTTTTGATTTTCGTCAGCGCCTGTGCATCAGGAGCACGAACAGGTCCTGGAGAACAGCTTACCGGGTCTGCTGCGCCGCGGCTGGCGGTTGAGCAATTTCTGAATGCCGTCAAGGCACAGGACATTCAGGCAATGTCGTCAATCTTTGGAACTAATAGCGGCCCGGCCCGGGACCATATTGACCGCGCCGAGCTGGAGAAGCGGATGCTGATTATGCAGTGCTTTTTCAACCACGACAAGTTCCGGATTACCCACGAGGGCAGCCAGGCTGGAAAGAAAGTATTTCAGTTGGAGTTGACCCGCGGGACTCGCACTCGGCAGACGTCGGCGCAGGTAGTGGAGGGGCCGTCGCAGAGGTGGTACGTCGAGACTTTGGATATTGCGGCTGTGAGGGATTTTTGCGCAGAACCAAAGAAATAAGGGCGAACTACGTTAAGAAGGGCGAACTACGAAAGTGCGAGCCGGTAGCTGTTAGCTGCAAGCCGTTAGCTTCTAGCCGCCTTTCCGCAACCGCCGAGACAAAAGCCGCTATCAGCTATTGGCTTTCAGCCAACAGCTACCGGCACGTCGTTCCGTAGTTCCAGTGCTACGGATCAGACAGTTCGACTAGCACCCCCCCAGTCGAACTCGGATGGAGAAACGCGATCCGCTTTCCCTCCGCACCCACCCGCGGCGTCTCATCGATGAGCCGGATCCCAGCCGACCGGCACCGGTCCAGAGCCTCGTCCAGATCGTCCACCGAAAAGCAGATGTGGTGCACTCCCGGACCCCGCCTATCGATGAAACGGGCAATCGGATTGTCCCCGGCATCCGGCTCGAGTAGCTCGATCAGCGATTCGCCGGCCTGAAGCCCGGCGATTCGGGCGCCGTCGGAATCGTCGAGCGGAACCTCCGGCATGCCGAGGATGTCGCGATAGAAATCGATGCTTTCGTCAACGGAGCGAACGGCGATTCCCACGTGGGAAATTCGGGGTCCGCCTGGGCTTGGTGGGTGCATTAGATTGAAGGAGCGATTGGAAAAGCAAACTTAATTCCGGATGCTCTCCGGTCTAGCCCTCAGAGGAGAACGCATTAGATGTCCAATGCCGTTGAAGTATCAGATTCCGACTTCGAAGCTGAGATTGAACAGCACAAGGGGCTGGCAGTGGTCGATTTCTGGGCGACCTGGTGTGCGCCCTGCCGGATGATCGCGCCTATTCTGGATCAGCTCGCCGTCGAATATGGCGACAAGGCGAAGGTCGCGAAGCTCGACGTCGATAACAACATCAAGACTTCCACGCGCTTCAACGTTCGCTCCATACCGACCATCCTGTTTTTTAAGGACGGACGTGTCGTTGATACCGTCGTTGGCGCTGTTCCAAAACAGGCGCTGGAGCAGAAGTTCAAGGAACACGCGGCATAGCACGGCCAAGTTTCGGCACGCTCTTCGTTGTAAGCACCCCCATTGGCAATCTGGGGGATATGTCCTTCCGTGCAGTGGAAGTTCTAAAATCAGTGCATATGATCGTCGCGGAAGACACGAGGCACTCCAGAACCTTGCTGGATGAGTACGGCGTAAAGACGCCGTACTCATCTTACCACGAGCATAACGAGGCAGCCGAAACTCCGCGCCTCATCGCGCAGCTCCTGGAAGGAAAATCCATCGCGCTGATCACTGACGCTGGCACTCCGCTCGTGTCGGATCCAGGTGCGCGACTCGCGCAAACCGCCATCGCCGCCGACGTTCCAGTCATCGCGATTCCGGGATCCTCCGCACTGTTGGCCGCGCTGGTAGTATCTGGATTGTCGGCGGACCAATTCACATTCCTTGGTTTTCTCCCCAGAAAGGGCAAGGAACGCCAGCATGCGATAGAGGAGACTGTGCGTTCGGAACGGACTACTGTCTTGTACGAGGCGCCCAGTCGTGTCGCGGCAACTCTCCGGGATTTTGTCGACGCTGGCGGAGGGGACCGGCACACATCGGTGTCGCGCGAGCTCACCAAGAAGTTCGAAGAGACCCGGCGGGGAACCATCGCAGATCTCGCTGCCCACTACGAGTCCGTGGACGCGAAAGGCGAATTTGTGATCGCCATTGCCGGCGCGGCTGCGCTAGAAGTTTCCGACAGCGACATTCGCAGCGCCGTGCTCAAGATGAAGACCGAAGGGAAAACCGCGCGCGAGATCACTGACCGGCTCATCGCGCAGTTTGGGATCGCGCGCAATCGCGCTTACAAACTAGCACACGAATGATCGCGTTTCCCGAGCAGGTAAAGGAAGCCGCGAGAGCTGCAGGAGTGTTCCGCTTCGCCGATGAGGAGGTTGCGAACGGACCGCCAACGCATCTGCACGCAGACGACGTTTCCAACGATCTCGGCCCGCAAGGGTCGATTGCCGCAAACATGGGCGGGTACGAAGACCGCCCGGGACAGCGGGACATGGCCGCGGCAATCACTGCCGTCTTCAATGACGGCGGAACAGCGCTGCTCGAAGCGGGAACGGGGGTTGGAAAATCGCTCGCGTACCTGGTTCCTGCGCTTCGCTGGGCCGCGCTCACCGGCGAAAAAACTCTCGTATCCACCAACACGATAAACCTTCAGGAACAGCTCGTTACCAAGGACCTTCCCTTTCTGGCGGAGGCGTTCGCCGGAAAGCAGTCTGTTCGCTTCGCGCTGATGAAAGGCTGGCGAAATTATCTATGCCTGCTGCGCATGAACCAGGCGGACCTGCTTGGCCCCACGCTGTTCGATAATTCAGTCGCTGATGAAATCAGTTCACTGAAGGCATGGTCCACTCGAACCACTGATGGATCGCTAAGCGACCTTTCGGTGCCGCCGAGCAGTGAGGCGTGGGATGAAGTCGCGGCCGAACCGGACCTTTGCATTCGGCAAAAGTGTCCGCACTACGAGCAGTGTTTCCTCTTCACGGCGCGGAAAAAAGCTGCAGACGCGCAGGTAATTGTAGCGAATCACCATCTGCTGATGGCAGACGTTGCCGTGCGGCGAGTCTCGAATAACTGGGATGATGCGGCCGTTTTACCCGCGTATACTCGGCTGGTTGTTGACGAAGGCCATCATCTTGAAGAGGCTGCATCGGCTCACCTTGGCGCATCGGCTTCACGGCGGTCACTGAACAGAATGCTTGCAAGGCTGGATAAGCGCGGACGCGGTCTGCTGCCCACCCTGCAGGCAAAGCTTGGAGCCGATCGAGGTGATGCTTTCGCTCTCGCAAACCTGGATCTCGTGAGACAGCGAATTCTGCCGGCGCTCGCAGGTGCCCGGGAAAAGGGCGCTCTTGTATTCGACCTGATCGAATCTGCGTTGCGGGACAGCGGGCGACAGACGCTGAGAATCACGAATGAGTTTGCTTTCCATCCAGTATGGAAGCGAGGACTGGATGCGGCGCTCACAGACCTTCTGTCCTCAATGAAGCTGATGGAAGACAATTTCAAGGTCATCCGGGATCGGATGAATTCGAAAGCCGGTGACGCGAGCGCGTATTCATTGATTGCGGAGCTGCAGGGAGTTTCGCGACGGATGGAAGGAATGGGGGCGGCGCTGGAAGGGTCACTGCGGCCCGATCCTTCGGGAGAGCCTGCGGTCAGATGGATAGAGAGTCGCGGCAGGGAATCGAATGTTGCGGTCAGCTGGGTTCCGCTTAACCTGGCTCCCATTCTCCGCGACGATCTGTTCGAGCGGGTGGAGACTGCCGTAGTTACGAGCGCGACTCTGGCGGCAGATGGAAGCTTCAAGTTCATTCGGCAGCGCCTGGGGCTGGATTCGTACGACACGCCGCCGGTGGAAGAGATTTATCCATCGCCTTTTGATTTTGAGAAGCAGGCCCTGTTCGCGATCCCTGATGATTTTCCCTCGCCCGGGACAAATGACAAGGCCCATTTTCAGGCGGTCATTGAAGCTGTAACCGACCTGTGCGATGCGAGCGATGGCGGCGTCTTCCTGCTGTTCACCAGCCACCGCGACGTGCGAATGGCTGCGAGCGAGCTGCGCGCGCGCGGGATGCACGAAAAGCACCCGCTGCTTGTGCATGGTGAAATGGGACGGGATCATCTGCTCGCGCACTTTCGGGATTCGGGGAGAGCGCTCCTGATCGGAACTTCGTCCTACTGGGAGGGCGTTGACGTAGCGGGCTCGGCGCTTCGCGGTCTTCTCATTGCGCGCGTTCCGTTCAAGGTCCCTAATGAGCCTATGACGGCTGCACAGTGTGAAGCGATCCAGGAAGAGGGCGGTGATCCATTCACGGATTATATGATCCCCCATGCTGCACTTCGCCTCAAGCAGGGATTTGGACGCTTGATTCGGACGAGGCGCGATCGCGGAGCCATTATCCTTGCGGACCCGCGCGTAATTACCAAGGGGTACGGACCGGAAATCCTCCGGGGACTCCCGCCCGCAAGGAAGGTCGTGGCCCCATGGAGCGAAATTCAAAAGCAACTGAAAGACTTCTACGCGGTGTCTCACTAGAATGGAGAGGGAATGAGCGGAAGCACCAGACCGGGAAAAATTGTGTGTGTCGGCAGGAACTACGCGGATCATGCGAAAGAGCTGGGCAATGAGGTTCCGAAGGAGCCGCTCATCTTTCTCAAGCCGCCATCATCGGTGATAGGCAACGGGGCTGCAATCGTCCTGCCCGAGCAGTCCACCCGCGTCGAGTTCGAAGGTGAAATAGGGGTCATTGTCGGATCGCGGCTTCGTTTCGCCAGCGAAGACGAAGCACAGCGCGCAATTCGCGGACTCGTTGCCGTTAATGATGTGACAGCTCGCGACCTGCAGAAATCGGACGGACAATGGACCCGCGCGAAAGGATTCGACACCTTCTGCCCGATCGGCGAAGAATCCGCTGCCTTGCCCGACCTGAAATCGATTGAAGTAGTTACGCGCGTTAATGGCGAAGAACGTCAGCGCGCCAAAAGCTCCGACATGGTTTTCTCAATTCCAGCGATCCTGGCATACATCTCGAAAGTGATGACGCTCGAGCCCGGGGATCTAGTCGCAACCGGGACGCCTGCGGGTGTCGGTCCACTCGTTGGAGGCGATATCGTGGAAGTTGAACTCGTTGGAATCAGCAAAGTTAGTAATCCAGTGAGCGCCCGCGCCTGATGCCGCAGTTCACTAAGCGGCTGCTCAGCCTGCCCGAGTATCCGCTCGCGAAGATTCCTGAAAAAAAGCGCGAGCTTATTGCCCGCGGTGTGGACCTGATAGATCTCGGCGCCGGTGATGCTGATCTTGCTCCGCCAATGGCAGCGACGGACGTTCTGGCTGCAGCACCGCGGACCCCCGGGATGAACCGCTACGGGTTTGGACTCGGAGTGATGGATTACAGGGAAGCAATTGTCGAGTGGATGAAGAAGCGATTTGGAATCGCTTTCAACCCAGTCACTGAGATAGTTCCCCTGATCGGATCGAAAGAGGGAATCTCCCATCTCGCCTTTGCGTACCTGGAGCGCGGCGACATATCAATAATCCCGGAGCCGGGATATCTCGCGTACCTGGGCGGGACTCTGCTCGCTGAAGCCACTCCATACAAGTATGCGCTGCGCCCTGAGAACGATTTCCTCGTGCATCTCGACAAGGTCCCGAGCGATGTGCTCGCAAAGGCGAAGCTGCTCTACCTCAACTATCCGAACAACCCAACTGCGGCGATCGCGCCCCGCGAGTATCTGGAGAAGACCGTTCGGCAGTGCCGGGAACACGACATCCTGCTGGTGTATGACAATGCGTACTCCGAGCTCGCGTTCGACGGGTACGTTCCCCCAAGCATTTTCGAGATCGACGGCGCTCGCGACGTGGCGATTGAATTTCATTCGATGTCGAAGTCATACAACATGACTGGATGGCGCTGCGGGTGGGCTGCCGGGAAACAGGAGCTGGTGGGAGCGCTTGCTAAGGTGA
>JBKJPM010000087.1:0-3435 GCA_046595175.1 Gemmatimonadaceae bacterium | reverse complement strand
GTCCAGACATCGTACGGGATATCTGAATTGAAGAGGTTCGTTATTCCAAGGTGAAAGAAATACCGGCGCGCGCGCAGCGCGTTCTGCGGGAAAATTATCCTGAAAATTCCACGCTCTCCTTCCGAAAGCGCGCGAGGCTCCCGGCGCCCTACCCATGTGGTGACATTGGTCTGCGTGGAATGGTCGAAGAGCGACACGCTGAATACGGCGTTGTCCACGGCCGCGTGTGCGTCGAATTCGACTTCAGCGATGATCGTCTCACCCATCTGGAATTCGTGAGTCTCATCGCCATTTGCGTTGAGCAGCCTGAATCCGCCGAACTGGACCTCGCCCGTTCCTCGGCGATGACCCTCCGATGTGTAACGGCCGACAGGGCGTGGCGCACCGGAACGGTTTGCAGTCTCCACGTATTCACCAATGACACGGCGCGGATCACCATCTGCCACGATTTTACCGTCATTGATCCAGATAACCCGGTTGCACAGGTTCTCGAGCGCAGGCATCGAGTGGCTCACAAAAAGAATCGCCCTTCCCTGCTGGGCGGCGTCACCCATCTTGCCGAGACATTTTTTCTGGAACGCTGCATCGCCGACAGCCAGTGCTTCGTCCACAATAAGAATCTCCAGCTCCATAAACGCTGCAACAGCGAATGCCAGCCGCACGTACATACCGCTTGAGTAGTGCTTGACCGGAGTATCGATGAATTTCTCGACCTCCGCAAACGCCACGATCTCGTCGAACTTCCGGCGAATGTCTGCGCGCTTCTCTCCCATTATGGCGCCGTTCAGGAATACATTCTCGCGGCCGGTCAGCTCCGGATGGAACCCGGTGCCCACCTCGAGAAGTGAGCCGACCCGGCCGTGCATTTCGACGCGTCCGGTTGTGGGCGTGGTCACGCGAGAGAGAATTTTCAGGAGAGTGCTCTTGCCCGCACCGTTTCTCCCAATTATTCCGACAACGTCAGTGTGTGCTACGTTAAAGGAAACATCCTTGAGCGCCCAAATGAACGGATCGCTACGGCCCGGCCTGCCGATGATCCTGGCTGGACTGAAGAATCCAGCGATCTGGTCGCGCAGCGTGTTGTAGCTGCCGACAGAATGTCCGAGCTTATATCGCTTCCCAATGTCGCGCGCGATGATCGCGGCGTCAGATGCGCGTTGCAATATCAAACGATGTCCGCGAACACGCGCTCCATGCGTCGGAAATAAAACAGGCCGCCGAAAAGGAGCACTACAACAACAGCGGCAGAAACGAAAATGGATGTGTCAGGCGCCCTCCCCCCGGCCAGAGCCCAGCGAAATCCCTGAATGACACCGGCCATGGGATTGAGGGCATACAGTACGCGCCATTTCCCTGCGGGAATGAGGTTCGCCGAGTATGCAACGGGAGATGCGTACATCCACGCCATGACGAGAAATGGGATCAGGTGCTGCACATCCCTGTATTTCACATTGAGCGCGGACAGCCAAAGCCCCACAGCGAGCGCTGCGGCGAGTGCGAAAAGGACTAGCACCGGAATCCAGATCACGGCCGCGCCCGGTGTAATCCCGTAAAAGAGCATGAGCACTATCAACACGACAAAAGCAATCGCGAAATCAACAAGCCCTGCGGCTACGGCGGAAATTGGAATGATGAGCCGTGGAAAATAAACTTTGGTAAGCAGGTTAGAACTGCTCACAAGACTCGTTCCCGCTCGCGTTAGCGCTCCGGAAAAAAGCTGCCAGGGTAGGAGAGCGGCAAAGCTGAAAATCGGATAAGGCAAACCATCGGACGGAAGGTTTGCGAGCCGGCCGAAGACGACGCTGAAAATCGCCATTGTAAGCAGCGGCTGTAGGACAGCCCAGCCTACTCCCAGCGCGGTCTGCCTGTAGCGAACCTGGACATCGCGCTTGATAAGAAAGAAGAGCAACTCCCGGTACTGCCATAGCTCGCGAAACTTGAGCGAGACCCACCCGCTCTCCGGCTGGATCACTACAGACGGAATCGGGCCCCGCGCTACCGTCGAATCAACCACCCGCGACGGCTGCCATGGGGGTGTGCTGCGCTTTGTACCAGTCGTACGTAGACCTGATTCCCTCTTCCAGGCCGATCTTCGCTGTCCAGCCTGTCGCATGCACTCGAGACGAATCCATCAGCTTGCGTGGCGTTCCATCGGATTTCGTCGTGTCCCATTTCAGCTCACCATCGAATCCCACAATCCCCGCTATTAGCTCAGCGAGTTCGCGAATTGTAAGCTCTGACCCGGCGCCGACGTTGTACAGTCCGGTGAAGCCACCTTCCATGAGATGGAGGCTCGCGCGCGCTACATCATCTACGTGCAGGAACTCGCGCAGCGCCTTGCCGGATCCCCACAGCACAACCTCAACCTTCTCTCCCTTCATCTGCCGCATCCTCGCCTCATGGAAGCGGCGGATCATCGCAGGCAGAACATGTGAGTTCATCGGATCGAAATTGTCGTTTGGGCCATACAGGTTTGTGGGCATTACTGACAACCACTGCCGTCCGAACTGACTGTTGGCTGATTCAACCAGCTTTAGTCCCGCGATCTTCGCAATCGCATAGGGCTCATTGGTTGGCTCGAGCGGACCGGTGAGCAGGTACTCTTCCTTGATGGGCTGCTCGGCAAGTTTTGGATAGATGCACGAGCTTCCGAAGAAGACGACTTTCTCGACATCATTGTCCAGCGCGGCGCCGAGCACATTGTTCTGGATCTGCAGGTTCCAGTGCAGAAAGCCCCAGCGATTTGTGTTGTTGGCGTGAATTCCGCCGACCTGGGCCGCTGCCAGGAAAATGACATCCGGCTTTTCGGTGGCGATCAGGTTTGCTGTTGCCTTCTGGTCGCGAAGATCCAGCTCCTTGTGCGTCCGCGTAATCAGGTGCGAGTAGCCACGATTTTCCAGCTCACGCACCAGAGCTGATCCCAGCAACCCTCTATGCCCGGCGACAAAGACCTTCGCAGACTTGGTCATTCCAACACGGGGGCCAGCACAAAAGGCTCGTTTGACTGCAGCGCCTGAAGATCGGCATCGGCCATCATCTCGACGAGTTCCCGGAACATCACCCGGGGCTTCCATCCCAGCACTGTTTTGGCCTTGGATGCGTCGCCAACCAGTATCTCGACCTCAGTCGGACGGAAGTATCGCGGATCGATTGCGATCAGCTCCTTTCCCGTCGCGCCGTCAAAGCCGACCTCATTCACGCCGCTGCCGCGAAAATCGATCTGGAAACCGAGTCTCTCAAATGCGCACTGGCAGAATTCGCGCACAGTATGAGTTTCTCCGGTCGCAAGCACGAAGTCATCCGGCTTGTCATGCTGGAGAATCTTCCACATTCCCTCCACATAGTCGCCGGCGAACCCCCAGTCGCGCTTCGCGTCCAGGTTTCCCAGGAAAAGTTTTTCCTGTCGGCCTTCGCGAATCCGGGCGGCGGCCATGG
>JBKJPM010000023.1:0-12779 GCA_046595175.1 Gemmatimonadaceae bacterium | reverse complement strand
ACGTCCGATCGTTTGTGCCTGGGCACTGAACACCGGAGCGGTCACTGCAAGAAAGCAAAGCAGGAATCGCATTTTGAAGAACTTGGTTGTGGAGTTAATAAAGCCTACGGAAGAGCCCGTTCGCAGGTTTCAAACACTGCCGTTTTTCGTCAGAATAGCAATGAAAAAAGGGGCGTTAATTGATTATTAACACCGTATATCCGATTCAATCAGTCGGTTGTCTGCGGGGCGAGGAAGATACGGTCGCTGATTTTTGACCGGATTCTTTCATAAAGAAGCTTTCCCTTTTCGGCGGATGCGAGCGACGGCATTCCGATGGAGCCGTTGCTCGCATTCGGGATTTTTAGCGATCCGCGCCGGTACCTCCGCAGGTGCTCGCGCGACATCATGTAGTCCCGCGCAAGCTGGATGTGCACGAGATCCGGCCGAAGGTGCAGCATCAAAGATGTATCGACTTCGTCCCCATGCATCGCTTCCTTCTGGCCCTCCAGAAGGTCCGAGAGATTCAGTCCAAACATGTCAACAACCCGGACTCTCGCGCCGGCCGTGATCACAGTTGCGAGTGCTTCCTGGTGGGGATCGTGTCCATGCGCCGTCAGCAGTATGAATTCCCGTATTCCGCTCGCTTCCCATGTCGAGAGCAGGTCGTTCAGCATCGAGTGCAGGGTTTTCCGGCGGAGGCTGGCGTTACCCAAAAAGTCTCTCTCCGTTGTCACGTTCACACCATATTCTACAGTCGGAGCGCGCAGTACTCCGTACTCCGCCGACAGGTCGTCAGCCAGGTGCTCGACTATGATGGTGTCACAGCCGAGGGGAAGATGAGGTCCATGCTGCTCACAGGTTCCAACGGGCACTATAAGCCGTGCGTCAGTAGCAATGATGGCCGCAACTTGCGCGGGTATAAGCTCCTTGAGCCTGCGCGGACCTGACATTGGCAGCGAAAGCTCCGACGGCGATTTTGCAATCGGGGCGCCGGCGGGTACGCCTTCGGTTGTCGGATTGTTCTGAATTACGGGAGATGTCATTAACGCGCTAATAAATAGTAGTGGCGTAAGAAGCCGAAGGACCCGCCGCCGCGCAATCCTGCTGATTCAGGCGATCGCGGCGATCGGCGTCGCGATGTGGGCTCATTCACCAGGCGCTCCCGTCGAAAATTCGGTAGAGAGCAGCAGGGAAACGGCTGCAATTTCCGCGCTGAGAATTCAGCTCGCATCGGCAGCATCCGAACTCGAACAGGCGGCCAATCGGGCGCTTGCCTCCGATCAGTCCGATGCGCGCTCGTTCTCCGACCTGGATCGTGCGTCGTCCGCTTCGCGCGATCGCGGACTTGTCGTGTACAAGGGTGGCCGCCCCGCGTCGTGGAGCGGACATGTGTATGTAGGGCCTGATTCTCTGCCGAATGGTCTGAGCGTAGTGCGCGATGAGTTTTTTACGACGCTCAACTATTCTGTTCGAAAAGCGGATCGAACTGCCGTCGCTACGTCGCTCATTCATGCCGTGCCTCCGGCAGATCGGACGGCCGAGCCTCTCGACAAAGCCCTGCAGCTTCGTTCCGACGTTGCAGCGTTCTCGTATTCGGCGCCAGAAGATTCAACCGGCGGCGAGATCGTTCTTCGAGCTGGAACGACACCACTTCTTCGCGCCGCGGCACTGCCGCTTCCCGCGTCTGCAATCAAGCTGCTGAGGGAGACGCGCGCGCGGAGCCGCGGTGTGCTCGTAATGTCGATACTGCTGATGACGCTTCTTATCACTGCATTTCGCGATCGTCGCCAGCTTGCCGAGAAAATGTTTGCCATCTCCACCGCAATCGCCGCCGTCGGACTGATCCCATGGAATTCGCTTTCGAACAAGGCGTCGATGTTCGACCCCGCAATTTTCTACTCGCGCGCGGCAGGACCGTTTTCATCCAATGCGGGAACTACACTCTTCATCACGAGCATCCTGCTCCTCACAGCGTACGCAATCTTGCGCGCGCGCAACCGAATACTCCCTGTTCCCATCGCCTGGCTCGCGCTTCCGGTCGTAATAGCTGCGATGCTGGGAGCGAAAGTATTATCCCGTGGTATTGGCCAGCCTCCATCTGGAACAACACTCTCTCTCTGGTTCGCCTGGGAGCTGCCGTTGTTTCTGCTTTCTTTCACCGGACTCATTGTCGCGGGCTGGCTGCTGCGCGGTCGCATCATTGGGTTCGGCACCTTTCGTTTCGCTGTCGCAGCAGGAATAGTCGCCTCGGCTTTTTCTATCTGGCTCGTCTGGACCGTGACGCTGGATGCGCGACTCAAGCTGGCCGAGCAAGATCTCGCGGGCTTGGCTCATGGCGACGATTACACCGCCGCACTGCTTGCGCGGTTTGGTGAAGAGCTTTCCGATGGCGTTGATCTTGAGACTCGCGCGGGGCTTCTGCGCCGCTACGCAGTCTCGGATCTTGCTGCCGCGCAGCTCCCGGCTGAAATCACGACGTGGGGCATTGACGGAAAAAAAGTCGCGTCACTTGAGATCACCCAGCTTCGGCCCGACTCAGTGGTGATTCGTCAGTTGATTGCACACACGCTTGCCGAGGGGTCCATTGTTCAACGGGCTCCGGGCGGAACAGGCATGCAGCTCGTGCTGGGCGTACCTTCGGCGGCGGGCGTGACGACTGTAGTGGTTGCTCCACGGTCCCGCCTGATTTCTGCCACCCCCTACGCCCCTCTGATTGGTTTGGAGTCGAACGGCAACGACGCGCCATACACGATTTCTCTGGCGGAAACCGGCCTGTCCAGCCCGACTGCCGACACCACCTGGCGCCGCATTGGCAACGTTCTTCATACGGACCACATGGTGCCTGTCGCAGGAGGAAATGCGCGGGCACATGCCGAAGTGGATTTGCGTTCGCTTGCTGCGCGCACGGAGCGAGCGGCCCTGCTGGCACTTCTCAACGTTGGTGTAGCAGGGCTGCTGTGGCTCCTGGCGGCCATCGCGGAACGCGGCTTTCCGCGCTGGCTTCGCCGGAGAATTGCGATTTGGATGAGGACCTACCGCGCTCGTCTCACTCTAGCGCTCTTTCTGTTTTTTGTAGTTCCCGCCCTTTCATTCGCACTCTGGTCGTATCAGCGGCTTCGGTCCGATGACCGCCAGCTGCGAGAGCTTCTTGTGGACGAAACCCTCCACGCAGCCGCGCTCGGGTCCCTGGGAAAGCGATCCGACACAATACCTCGGAGTCTGGACGCACCCATTCTTGTGTATGTCCACGGAGAGCTGGTCGGCAGCACCGAGCCCCTGCTCGACGATATCCGCTCCCTGGGAGTTTTTCTCCCACCGGCGGTTCACCAGAGAATCGAGTTGGGCGAAGAAGTTACCGCTGGTTGGGAAGAGTCGCTTGGCAATTCTTCTGTTGTAGTGGCGTACCGCGCGGGAGTCGGACCTTCGGGGATGCGCTATGTGCTTGCATCACCGGCTGGGCGCAATCAACTCGTCCTCGATCGCCGGCGCGGCGATCTCGGAATCCTTGTTCTCTTTGCTACTGCCATCGGTGGGTTGGCCGCGCTCTGGCTAAGTGGTTTCGCGGCGAAAAGGCTAGCGCGCGATCTGGAGCTGAGCCGCATCGAGGTCGCACGGGCGGAGCGTGTGCTTGCCTGGGGTGAGATGGCCAGGCAGGTTGCACACGAGATCAAGAATCCGCTTACTCCGATACGGCTCGGCGTTCAGCACCTTCGCCGGGCGCGCTCCGATTCGCGTCTCGATTTTGATCGTGTGCTCGACGAAAATGTCGGACGAATTCTTTCAGAGATAGATCGTCTGGATGAAATCGCCCGGACATTCAGTCGTTATGGGAGTCTACCAGCGGACCTTCCTCCAGCGGAGCCAATTGACGTCGCTGCGATATTACGCGACGTGATCGAGCTCGAGCAGATTGGAGAGGGAAATGTGAAATGGCGCCTCTCGGGCGCCGACCGTGAGCTGCGTGCTCATTCCAGAGGCGACGAGCTCCGGGACGTCCTTCTCAATGTTTTTGAAAATGCGCGGCTTGCCGGTGCAACCCAGGTAAATGTTCGTGCTGAGCGCGACGGTAAACAAATCCTGATCGGAACCACGGATAATGGAAGCGGGATTTCCCGGGAAATAATGCCGCGAATATTTGAGCCGCATTTTTCCACACGCACGACCGGAAGCGGACTCGGTCTGGCGGTAAGCCGCCGTCTCATTGAATCATGGGGCGGCCGCATCGACATCACCAGTGAGCCAGCCGCAGGAGCTCGCGTGCTGATTGTCCTGAGGACCGCCGAATGACTACTCCTGTTTCTATAACTCCATCAGTTCCGCGGCGTGATCCCCTGCCTGCGCACCTGGCCGAGTGGCAGCTTCCACCCGATTGGGCGTGGGGCGGCGAAGGATTGTACGGTGATTTCCGCCATTATCAGCAGGTAATCGACGGTCTCGGCAGGTCGCTGTCGCTTGTGACCGCGCCTGCACCTGCGCACGCTCCGTGGCTTAAAGTCGAGGCGCGCTTTCTGGCCAACCGGAGTCATCCGTCCATCCCGGTGACATACCACTACTGGGCCGCAGACACAGATGTGCGACGTGGGCCGGGATACCTGCGTCGCTGGATAACAGGCGAGACTGTTCGGAAGCGAGTGAACCGAATGGGAGAGACTGACATTCCGTTCGTAATGCAGGTTCTCCGCGGCGCCTGCTCCACGCTTGCATATCTGCACGATACCGGTCGAGCACATGGCGGAGTCGGTCCTGATACGGTTTGGCTCACCCCCGGCGGACGACTATGGCTTCTTGAATGGCAGTGGGCGATTCCACACGAGGAGATTCCAGCCGGCCTCGTTCCGTCCTGGCTTCGTCCGCGTGATACTCAAAGTGAGTCACCGGCCGGTCGTCAACTAATCGGACCCGGAATTCCGATCGCGCCGGAATGGACGAGTGGAGAAGCGTGGCGGCCGACGCGCGCGAGCGATCAATGGCAGGTAGCGGCGATGTGTTTCACCGCGCTGGCTGGCGAGCCGCCGCCGAAGACCGATGTTCCGCCTATTGGATTGGTACGACTGGAGTCTCCGGCGCGCCTGGCCGCGGCATTGGATCGTGCGCTCCACCCTGATCCTGCAGCGCGGTTTCCCAACATTGTCGCATTTCTCAAAGAAGCCGACGCTTCATATACATCCAAGTCGCTTCTTTTCGTTTCTGGCGAGATCGAAAGTTCGAAGCCGCTTTCCGCGGAAGACCGGCTCCGAATCTCGCTTGGCGATGAGTTCGAGGTCCTCTCTAGGCTGGGTGCGGGATCCTTCGGGACTGTGTGGCGCGCGCGGGATCTTTCACTTGAGCGCGAAGTGGCCGTCAAGGTGATGCATCCTCACATTGCCCGCGACGATCGCTCCCTGACCCAGTTTCTGCGCGAGGCACGGCTCGCGGCCCAACTTGCACATCCGGCAATTGTTCCGATTTACGACTGGGAAAGTCGCGGCGGTCTTTCATGGTATGTAATGGAGCTCGCCGAGGAAGGATCACTCTGCAACCTCGTGGACAACTCGGGTCCGAGAACGATCGAGGAGATCTCGCCGCAGATCGAGCTCCTGCTGGATGGCCTCGGCGCCGCACATTCCGTTGGAATCATTCACCGCGATATCAAACCCGAAAACGTGCTGATCGACAGGTATCATCGCTGGCGCCTGACCGATTTCGGTATCGCGAATATCACGGGTGAGGTGAAGGCAATGGGCGGTGGAACGCCGGCTTTCGCGGCCCCGGAGCAGCTTCTGAATGAATCGCAGGGACCCGGAACCGATCTGTTTTCGTTGGGCGCCATCGTTGCATTCGCACTTACTGGTGCTCCTCCATTTGGTGACGGGGAGCCAACTACGATTCTAGCGCGGCAGCTCGCGCACGGTTTTGATGACTCGGCGTTTCCGGCTGCTATTGGAGCATGGCTGCAGCGTGCATTCAACGCCGACCCTGAAAAGCGATTCGCCGACGCGGCGGAGATGAAAGTGGAGTGGTGCGCAGCGGTGGACGCGGGGAAAGATGCGGATGCCCGCCCGGGATTCCTGACAAAGCTGTTCCATCTGGGCAGTTAGGTGGCCCTGCGTGGGTTTGACTCCAATAATGGCTCTATTATTGCGTAGCCCATCCGTGGCAGAATTTTGCCATGACGGCGATGTCCAAGCTGTTTGTGGACATATGTTTGCGAAACAATTTGCGGACAGGTTGTCATTGGATATTTGGTTTGGCCCCGCTAGTATACCGAGGGTGACGTCCGAAAGGTCTCACTTAGCGGCCGAAATGATGTATCGGCATGTATCCTGCCCCTGGGCATCGAGATACCAGTATCCGGTAGCTGTATCCACCATTTAGTGAGGAAATGCATTATGAACAGAAGAAGTTGGACCGTCGCTGCTCTGACGGCCATGCTCTTCGGCGGAACGGCTGCAGCGCAGGAGCCGGGTTCGCTGTTGGTTGGCGGTTTTGGGCAGTACTCGTATTTGGACAAGGCATATCAGGTCGACAACGGATTCAAATTCGGCACCCTGGGATATGGTGGCCGACTTGGCGCATTCGTTACGCCGACGATGTGGCTTGAGGCCGAAGGTTCTTACACAGCCGGTAACTATGCCAATCCGAAATTCGGAAAGGTGAAGTACGGCCCGATCTCGGCGAAAATGATGTGGAAGATTCCTTCTACTTCCGCTGCATCGCTCCACTTTGGAGTTGGCGGCGTTCTGACTAATGTCAGACCGGATGAGAACAATCAGCCGACTCGTGGCCAGGGAACCTATAACTACGGTGTCGAAGGTGACGTCGGATTCCGCTTTGGTCTTAGCGGCTTGAACTTCCGTGTTGATGGACTTGCAGACTACATGCCCGATCCAGCCACGGTGAATTTTCGCGCACAGGCGGGTCTGGAATTCTGGCCTAACATCTCGTCCTGGTTTGGTAACAGCGGCGGTATGATGTCAAACATGTCAGCACCGTGGGCACCCGTGATGTGGTGGGATGTCCTCGAAAACGGTCCGCTCCCCGGAACGATTGAAGTTGGTGGCTTTGCTCAGGTTACGCGCTTCGGAGATGACGCCGGTGCACCTGTTGGCCCGGGCCGACGCACTGCGATTCGTCCCGCAAAAGATTTCTTCGGCAACATTGGTTACGGCGGACGCCTTGGTGTGTTTCTGACCGATCCGAAGTGGGAACTGGAAGGCGATGGCTCTTATATGGAAGCCGATCGTCGTACGGGCACCGGACTCGGAACGTCAGCGACGCCCCAGATCAAGTACTCGACCTTTGCGCTGCGCATGAACTACAACATCCCGATCACCACCAACACCCAGTTCATCCTGGGCGCCGGTGGAGTTCGCACCAACTACAACTTTGGTGAGAAGACGGGTGGCTATACATACAACTACGGCGCAAGCGGACTTGCTGGTCTCCGTCTTGGCATCGCCAATCGTGTTGCTCTGCGAGTTGACGGTATCGCCGACTACATGCCGACCCCTTCGAACCTGAATCTGTCGGCGCGTGCAGGACTGAGCTTCCTTCTCGGTGGTATGCGTCGCGTTGCGATGTGCACCGTAGCGGGCAAGGAAAGCATGACGGCAGCTGATGCAATGTGCTTCGTGCCGTGCCAGTACAACTCTTCGATCTCGAACACGTCTTCGAGCTGCGTCGCTCCGGTTGCGATGTGCTCGTACATGGGCATGGGTAACATGCCGGCGTCTGATGCTCGCTGCGTACCGCCCGCACCGGCGATGTGCCAGTGGAATTCGGCGCTTACAGCGACCGATGCAAACTGCGTAGCGCCGTCGCTGCGTCCGATCTACTTCGACTATGACAAGTCGACGATCAGAGCGGATGCTGAGGCAACGCTGCAGGCAAATCTTGGAATCATCACTGCGAACCCGTCGATGCGTATCCGTATCGAAGGCAACGCAGACGAGCGTGGTTCCGACGAGTACAACATTGCTCTTGGACAGCGTAGGTCGCAGTCTGCGAAGCAGTGGCTCATTGACCATGGTGTGGATGCTGGCCGTATCGACATCGTCAGCTATGGTGAAGAGCGCGGGGTCTGCCAGGATCATAATGAAACCTGCTGGCAGCAGAACCGTCGCGATGACTTTGTCATCACGGTCGGTGGCCCGGCGATGGAAGACTAAGTAGCACCGCAGCACAGGTAAGAGAGACGGAGCGTCCGAAAGGGCGCTCCGTTTTTCTTTGTGGCAGCTACTGCCTCTCAAGCTGATCGTCTGGCCATTTCTTGGGCCGGTAACCGGTAGCGACCCCGATGTATTCACATGCGAGAGATTTGATGACGCTCTAGCGCTAATGTGTATTCACCTTCAAAGCATGGGAGAGTACAGGAAGCTTCTGCCTTGGGAGAAGGCCCATGCACTTGCGATCGATGTGGATCGAGTTGCAAAGCGTATTCATGGAGGCGCGAATGCGTCCCTGCGAAACCAAATGATCCGCGCGGCAATGTCGGTCCCGGCAAATATCTTGGAAGGCCGCGCCCAATCCGCAGGGGAGTTGGATTACCACCTGGTAATCGTGAAGGACATCGGGGCGATCTCTGAAATGGAATACTGGAGAGTTGAAGCGTCTGTATCAGAGGTAAGAAAGATGCTGCGTGGCCTCATCAAGAAGTTGCTACCAGTCACCGGCTAAACGGCTAGATGCTACCGCCTTCGCAAACTTCTGCAAAATGGCTGGTACTTACACTACCGGGTAGCGGCCAATCAGCACGATGCTACCGGCTGTGCCCTCACAACGAAATGCCACCCGCGAAACCTCTCGCTTCACTCTAAGCGAACAAAAAGGCGGGAGCCAGATTACTCTGACTCCCGCCTTTCAAATTCACATCTACCTGGAACGGACTTTCATCCGCCCAGGTGTTCCCGCCGAGTTATGGCAGCGTGATGATGTTGTTGTTACCGAGTGTGACCGCGCCATTCCGCGCGAGCGCACGACCAAGCAGTGTAACGTTGTCGTTCAGCGTGATGCTCTGCAGTGCAATGACATTGCCCTGCCATGCCGATCCAACGCCCAGCGTGACCGAGCTTCCGGCTACGAAGTAGACGTTCTTCGCCTGCGCACCGTTGATCAGTACAACAGACCCGGCAGTTGTGATCGTGCTGCCTGCCTGGAAGACGAAGGTGGCGTTAGCATCTCCGCCGCCATCCAGTGTCAGCGTGCCGGTCACTCCAATCGAGCTTCCGCTGCAATAGACGCCTGCCGCCTTCGTGGTCCCGCCGATGTTGACGGTGCCGACGACATTGGCCGGCGGGCAAGGCAGACCCTGCAGCGTATTGTAAGCCGCCGTGAGGTCATTCTGTGCCTGCGCTGCCAGGGCGTCCGCAAGGTGCTGCGTGCCCGTCACGACGCACGGACCAAATCCGGTAATTGTGCTGCCCGGGCTGATCGCGATATCGGCTTTGATGATTCCGCCGGTTATGCAGGTAATGGTCGTGCCGGCCATAATTCCGTTTGGTGCAGCCGCGCCAAGATTAACGATCGGCGGCGGCGGTGGCGGTACCGGTGTCGTTGTTACAATCACAGTTGCCGTCCCGGAGATTGATCCGCTGGTAGCGATAACTGTATTCGGGAATGTTCCGGCAGATGACCCCGCGGTGAAGAGGCCCGTGCTCGAGTTAATTGTTCCTCCGCCAGTTGTCGGTGATACTGACCAAACAGGCGTGAACGGAACAACAACTCCGTTGGCGTCTCTGGCGACAGCGACGAACTGCTGAGCCGTGTTAACCTGAACGGTTGCCGGATTCGGAGTGACTACAATTGTCGCGATCGCTCCGGGGGAAGCCGTGACTATGACTGTTGCAGTTCCCGATACGGATCCGCTCGTTGCCTTTACTGTGTTGGCGAACGTTCCGGCTGTGCTGCCGGCGGTAAAGACACCCGTACTGGAATTGATAGTTCCGCCGCCGTTCACCACCGACCAGACTGGTACGATGACGACGACATTACCCGAGGCATCGGATGCAATAGCGGTGAATGTCTGCGCCGCTCCAGGAGCCAGCGTGGCGGGGTTAGGTGTTACGATGATCGATGTAATGGGTCCAGATGTGACATTCACGGTTGCAGTTCCCGAGATCGTGCCCTGGGTGGCCTTGACGGTATTCACGTACGCGCCCGGAACTGTTCCCGCTGTGAAGACTCCACTCGTGGAAACAATCGTCCCGCCACCGTTCACAACCGACCATACAGGCGTGATCGTAACGACATTACCGCCCGCATCCTTTCCAACGGCCGTGAACGTCTGCTGCGCACCGATCGTTAATGTTGCCGGGTTCGGCGTGACCGTAATGGTTGCAACTGGTCCGGCTGTAACGGTGACCGACGCCGTTCCAGATATAGAGCCGCTTGTCGCAACGACATTGTTGGTGAACGTGCCTGGCGTCGTGCCTGCGGTGAAGAGACCCGAGGTGGCGTTGATGGTTCCGCCGGCCGTCGCTGACCAAACTGGTGTGATCGCAACCACGTTGCCGAATGCATCCTTGCCAACGGCGGTGAACTGCTGCGTTGCACTAATCGGAAGTGTTACAGGCGTCGGCGTAACAGTGATGGTTGCGAGCGGTCCCGGCGTGATGACTACAGTCGCCGATGCGGAAATTCCGCGACATGTCGCAACGATGGTGTTGGTATAAGTCCCGGGCGTCGTGGAAGCAGTGAACGCGCCAGTGCTGGCATTGATCGTTCCTCCGCCTGAAGCGACTGACCAGACCACTCCTGAGCCTGCTGTCAGCGTAGCTTTCGCGCCGGTGAAATCGGTTCCGAGAGCTGTGAATTGTACTGTCCCGCCCGCGGCAACAGTCGCCGGATTCGGTGAGACTACAAGACTTGAAAGGACACCGGGATCAGTGGTGTCTGTGCACGACATGACAAATAGTCCGGCAAAGGCCATCCCGATAATGAGAGACAGTGATCGCAGGACACGGACATTCTTGAAGCTTTGCATTGAACTCCCCCTGTGTAGCGTGTGTTAGAAACACGAAGGGGGAGCGGATGGGACCGCTGCTCCAGTCGCGATGGTTGGATCCATTGCGCCTTATTCTGCTTTGGCGTTCTCAATTGATCCGTGGACAGCAAGCCGGATTCAACGCCGAGGTTTTCTTGTTCTTCTGTTTACATCGTTCGGAGCGGTAGGCGACATAAATTTAGTGCACAAACTCAGCCGAAGCCAGATGTTTACCTAATTCGGCTGAATTTGCCCAGCATTGGCAAACGAGGCCAACCCGCTCAGCAGCTCCAATAAATCCGATTGGGCATGCATACTGCACCAGATGAGTACTATATAGTACATGAGCAATTCGGGCTCGAAGAGTTTTTATCCTCTTAAGAAGGAAAATCATATGTTGTTAGGGAGTCGTTGGACCGTCGGCGCGATGGCCGCGCTACTTGTCAGCGGAACGGCGGCCGCACAGTCGCCTGGAACATTACTCGTTGGCGGCTTCGGTCAGTATTCGCACTATGACAGTTCCTGGGGTCTGGACACAGGCTTTGGCAACAGCATCGGTTACGGTGGCCGCCTCGGCGCATTCATCGCACCGCAGTGGAATCTCGAAGCTGATGGAACATTCACCCGCGCAAACGCGAAAGCCGGCACTCGGTTCCTGGGCGTGTGCCCATGTCTCGGCGGCGGCGCTCTGGGTGGAGACGTGCTGGCGAGTGCAATTTCGGCCCGTCTGGTTTACAGTTTCCCGGCAGGCTCGGTTCCTTCGTTTCACATCGGTGGCGGTGGAGTTCTGGAGAACTTCCGCGGACCCAGCGAGAACTCGCCGGGAGCGTATCGCTTTGGCGCGAATGGACTCGCGGGCTTTAACCTTGGCATTGGCGGATTCGCACTCCGCGTAGATGGAATCGCCAACTACCTCCCAGCCAGTCCGTCGAGATTGGACCTGGCCGTTCAGGCGGGACTTCAGCTGAATCCGGATCTTTCGTCGCTGATGGGCGGAAGCTCGATGATGGGCGCGAACTACGGCCCAGTGGTATGGTGGAACAGCGAGCTGACATCGCCGCTGCCCGGCACGGTTGAAGTTGGAGCCTTCGGACAGTATTCGCGTTTCGATGACAACGCAGGACGCGCAAACGCGATTCCGAAAGATGGAATTGGGTACGGCGGACGGGTTGGCGTTTTCCTCGCGAATCCCGCGTGGGAGCTGGAAGGCGATGGCTACTATTCGCCGCAGAGCAATGACGCGCCGGTTACGGCACGCAATGCCCCAAGACGTCCGGCCGACGTGAATGCGCACGCATTCGCGCTACGCCTGCTCTATAACATCCCGATGGGATCGAGTCAGTTCATCATCGGAGCCGGTGCAACGCGCACCAGCTACAGATTTGTAGGCGGGTTGGTTAAGGGGAACCAGGTGGATTACACGTACAACTACGGAGCATCCGGAGATATCGGATTCCGTTTTGGTATTAGTAATCGTGTCGCTCTCCGCATTGACGGTGTCGCGGACTACATGCCAAACCATAATCCAAGTGCGAACCTGAACCTGCACGGACGTGCCGGTCTCAGTCTGCTGCTTGGTGGCGCTCCGACAATCGCGATGTGCACAGTGCCGGGCAAGGAAAGCATGACGGCAGCTGATGCTGGCTGTTTCGTGCCGTGCCAGTATAACTCTTCGATCGCGAACACGTCTTCGAGCTGCGTCGCTCCGGTTGCGATGTGCTCGTACATGGGCATGGGTAACATGCCGGCGTCTGATGCTCGCTGGGTACCGACCTCACCGGCGATGTGCCAGTGGAATTCGGCGCTTTCAGCGATCGATGCAAACTGCGTAGCGCCG